>JBILPY010000540.1:0-3537 GCA_044373575.1 Prosthecobacter sp.
GGCTTTATCCTCTCCACCCCCACTCTTTCCGTGGAAGGCGGTCTGACCATCAAGAATGGCAACGGGGTCTTCTCCAATACCATTGCCACCACCAATCTCGAGATCACAGGCGGTCTGAGCATCACCAATGGCAACACGGGCGGTACCACGACCAACACAGTGTCTGCCTCCACCATCGATATCGGTGCTGGTATCACCCTCCGCAATGGCGATGGCACCTTCAGTAACACCATTTCTGGGACTCAGGCGAATCTGGGCGGGGGCATCTCCATCACCAATCTGGACTCCAACTCCAGCATAACCTCCAACAACATCACTGCCTCAGGGCTCAGCACCGCAGGCATCACCATCCTCAATGGTGACGGGCGTTTCTCCAACACCCTCGCCAGCGGCGGCGGGCGCATCGCCGGCAATGTCTCCATCACCACCGGTGATGCCACGGCCCCGGTCACCAATGCCATCGCCCTGCCGCTGGTGACTGGCAATATCAGCCTCAAGAACGGCAACGGCGACTTCAACAACCAGTTCACCGGCAGCACTCTGCTCGTGGGTGGCAGCATCTCCATCACCAATGGCACCGCCTCCGCCATGGTCACCAACAGCTTCTCCCACAGCCTGCTCGATATTGATGGAGGCCTCACCATCACCAACCTCGGAGGTGGCATCACCAACTCCATTGGAACCTCGGACATCAACATCAAAGGCAACTTGGCCGTGAACAACGGCAACGGCAGCGGCACGGTCAACACCGTCTTCAGCGCTTCCAACGATTTTCGCGTCGGTGGCAGTGTGACAGTGAACAATGGCAGCAATGCCATCTACAACAGCACTCTCAGCGGCGGTCTGCTTAATGTCGGTGGCGGCGTCTCCATCCTCAATGGCAGCCAGTCTCTCGGCACGTCGAACTACACCATTTCTGGCGGCAATATTCGTGTCAATGGCGGCGTCACCTTCAAGTCCCTCGGCGGAGCCACCAATTCCATCATCAATGCCGCCAACATCTTCATCGGTGGAGCCCTCAGCCTCACCTCGGGAGACGAGAATGACTTGGTCAACATCGTGGGCAGCGAAACCTTGGCGGCAGGCTCGGTCAGCATGGCCTTCGGCAATGGGAATGTGTCCACCCTGCTGGGCTCCAGTGTTGGCACCATCATCAAAGGAGCCGTCAGCATTGCTTCTCTCACGGGCACGGACTCCTTGATCATGGGTGGTCCAGGCCGCATCGGTGGTAACCTCAGCGTTAATTTCGGCGTCAGCACCAGCGCCAGTTTCCAGATCAGCGGCGGCAGTGTCGGCAACCTGGATGTCGCCGGGGTCACCAACTTCAATCTCTCCGGTGTGACCGGAGCTGCGACGCTGAATGTCATCCGCACCGCCTTCCTGGGAGCCTTTGCCTACACCGGGGCGGGTCTCGTCGATACCATCATCGTCAACCAGTCCATGTTCCGGGGCAATGCCACCTTCAGCACCGGCCTTGGCAATGACACCCTTGGCATCAACGACACCAGCTTCCTCGGCACCCTCGGCATCCAGACCGGCGTCGGCACGGATACCGTGAACATCGAGAATGATGGCGCACAGGCAGGCCGCTCCATCTTCCACAAAGCCGTGACCATCTCCACCGGGGACGATGTGGACACCATCGTCATCGCGGCCAACGCCGTCGCCGCACGCATCGCCGAATTCAAATCCGGCGTCACCATTGATGGCGGGGCAGGCGCAGACATCTTCGCCCCGAATACAGGCATCCTCGGCACCGTCACCCAGGTGAATATCTAAAGGTCGGCACACGCCACGCATCGCATCGCCTCCGGCAGGCGCATCCACCCACTTTGCTGTGGCGTGAATGCCACCGCGTCTCATCGCCCATTTGCATCCCTCCAGGTCAGCGGCATGGAACATGGCACGACTCCAGCGCGTAAGCACCCATCATGGCCAGACTCACCTTTGCACTCGAAGACGGACAGGAAGTGATCGTTCCCCTCACGGAGCGGCTCACCCTCGGCCGTGACGAGGATAACGACATCGTCGTCAACGACGACCGCCTCTCCCCCCGGCACGCCGAGATCCTCCCCCATCCCAGCGGCAGCTACGAGGTCCGTGACCTCGGCTCCGCCACCGGCACCTTCGTCAATGACCAGCGCGTCCAGACCTGCCGCCTCATGCAGGCAGACCGCCTCGCCTTCGGCCCCCTCACCGCCGTCCTCGATCTCGAAGCCCCCGCTTCAGCCAGCACCTCTGGCAAAGCCGCCCCCAGTCCCGAGGCCATCGCCGCCGCCGAAGAGCGCCTCACCCACTGGCAGGCCGCTGCCCGTCAGTCCGAGGCCGCCCACCAGCAGTGGCTCAGCGCCATCGCAGAGCTGACAAGCCAGCACGGCGAAAAGACCGCCGCCCTCCAGCAGCTCAGCACCGACCTCACCGCCGCCCAGGAAAAGCTCAGCACCCTCACCACCCGGCAGCAAGACGAGAGCACGCGGCTCGCCCAACTCCAGCGGGACAGCACCCAGGCAGAGACCCGCCTCAGCGCCCTCCGCCAGCAGATCACCGATCTGGATCAGCGCCTCCAGGACGGCCACGCCCGCCTCGCCACCCAAAACGAAGACATCAGCGCCGCCGAGCACACCCTCACCCGCCTGGAGCAAAGCCATGGCCAGCTCAAAACCAGCCTCCAAGCCCTCACCGACACCGAGAGCAGGCTCGCCCAGGCCCAGACCCACCTTCAGGACACCCAGACCCAGCACACCGCCCTCACCGCCGCCATCGCCCTCCTCACCCAGGACCAGCAGCAGCGTGAGACCCGCCTCCGCCAGCTCCTCACCGACCTCCAGTCCACCGAGGCCCAGCTCACCACCCGCCGCCGCGAGCTCGCCACCGAGACCCAGCGCCTCGAAGAAGCCCAGCGCCGCCGCACCGGTCTCGAACAGCACAGCCACACCCTCGCCACCCAGCAGCGCGCCGAGCCCGCCCCCCTAGCCGCAAAGCCCGCCCCGGCAGTCCCCCCGCCGCCTGCCGCCCCCGCGCCCAGCACCAGCCAAGCCACGCGCCCCCCGCGCATCGTCGCCATCGACGCCCCCCGCTTCACCGTCATCCCCATGAAGTCCGAGCACGTCGTCAAGCGCAGCCCCGATGCCCCGCCCCGGAAGGGCCGTTGATCATAGCTTCGGCAGCCCAGGGCTTGCGCATCAAAATGGAACCCGATGGTCGATGATGGAGCTCATTCCGAAACCTCGGCATGATCTCCAGCCCGTAGGGCTGACCCGTGAGTAGCCGGAGGTGACGCGAGCCTTAGCGAGCTAACCTCCGGTCATACGCCACCACGATCCCGATCAGCCTCGAACTCCAGCGGAGTTCCCCCATCTACCAGTGACGTCCGCCCGACGCGATGTCATCCATTGGGGAATCCCGTCCGGGATGCGGTCTTCAGAAACGATGCGCCGCTCCATGGCCGGGGGGTTCGTTCCTCCACCCCCGGCTATTCACAGGCTAGCCCTACGGGCTGAGGGGAGGTTTTCGGAACAGGCGCTTTGGCTTCAGTCA
>JBILPY010000542.1:0-3532 GCA_044373575.1 Prosthecobacter sp.
GCGAGGGCCGAGCTGCGGCTGACGCGTGGATTCATCTCGATGACGATCATGCGGCCCGTGTCGGGATGCACGGCGAACTGGATGTTCGATCCGCCCGTCTCCACGCCGATCTCGCGGATGCAGGCGAAGGAGAAGTCGCGCATGATCTGGTATTCGCGATCCGTGAGCGTCTGGATCGGTGCCACGGTGATCGAGTCGCCGGTATGCACGCCCATGGGGTCGAGATTCTCGATGGAGCAGATGATGACGCAGTTGTCCGCGCAGTCGCGGATGACCTCCATTTCGAACTCCTTCCAGCCGAGCAAGCTCTCCTCGATGAGCACTTCCGTCACTGGCGAGAGATCGAGTCCGTTCGCCGTGATGGTTTCAAATTCCTCCTTGTTGTAAGCGATGCCGCCACCAGTGCCGCCGAGCGTGTAGGCCGGGCGGATGATGAGCGGCATGGTGCCGATCTGCTCGGCGATGACGCGCGCTTCTTCGATGGTGTGAGCCACGCCGGACTGCGGCAGATCGAGGCCGATCTTGAGCATGGCGTTCTTGAACTTGAGCCGGTCCTCACCTTTCTCGATGGCCTCCGCATTCGCCCCGATCATGCGCACGCCGTGCTTCGTCAGCGTGCCGGCATTCCACAGAGACATGGCGCAATTCAACGCCGTCTGGCCACCAAGCGTTGGCAGCAGCGCGTCCGGCTTCTCGATCATGATGATCTTTTCCACCATCTCCGGATTGATCGGCTCGATGTAGGTGCGGAACGCGAACTCCGGGTCCGTCATGATGGTGGCCGGATTGGAATTGATGAGCACCACCTGGTAGCCTTCCTCGCGCAGAGCCTTGCAGGCCTGGACGCCGGAGTAGTCGAACTCACAGCCCTGGCCGATGACGATGGGGCCGGAACCGATGACGAGGATGGTTTTGATGGAGGTGTCTTTGGGCATGAAGGTGCGTAGGGCGAAGGGCTGGGAGCGAAGAGGAGGGAAAGCGTATGATTTGGGCGCTTTCAGGGGCGGGTTTCACAGGCTAGAAAGCCTATGCTACGGCATCGCGGGGCCGGAAAGCGCGGCATCTTGCACGGTCCCCCCCGGCTGTCAAAGGGAGGTGGGCAGGAAGATGCCTGACACTGGAAAAACCCAGAGCTTGGACTGCCTTTCATGACGTCCTGAACAAGCTCAGGCCGCTGGGCTGAGGGTCACTTCTTCAAAGTCGTGATCAGGAACTCCGAGATGCCCTTGTGCTTCACCTCTTGAGCACCGGGATAGAAGAGTTCGCATTCGCTGCCGGTGGCGCGGCAGTGCTCCTGGAGCTTCACGCCGTAGTTTGCGGTGTGGGTGGGGTCTTTCTGCGGCTGTCCGATGGCGGGAGCGGAGCTGTAGTGCAGATAGACGGCGGGGTCGTCCTTGCTGACGAGCTCGTAGGGGGAGTACATCTTGATCCACTTCAGCACGGACTCGCGCTTCTCCAGGAACTCGGCGAAGCGGGTGTCCCGCGTCTTGGTGTCGTTCGGGTCCATGAAGCCGAAGGCGTGGCCGCCGTAGCGGCTGTTCGGGGTCCACTCGATGAGCTGTTTCGGATCGAGCGAGGTCTGGGCACCACTCACGGCGGCGCACCAGAGGCGGGTGGACTCGCGGGCGATGGGATCACTGCTTTTCGGATCGGCCATGTCGTCGTGGAAGGCGAGGTAGAGGCTGCTGCAAGCGCCCGCGGAGCCGCCGCTGGCACCGATGCGCTGCTTGTCGATGTTCCATTCCCCTGCCCTGCTGCGGACGAATTGCAAAGCGCGTGCGGCATCCTCCAGCGGCCATTTCACAGGCGGCATGACCCCCTCGCGCTGCGCCTGCCAGGAGTAGCGATAATTGATGGAGACGACGGAGATGCCTGCGGCCAGGCATTCTTCGAGGCTGCCGGGCTTCGCTTTGTCGCCAGCGACCCAGCCTCCACCGTGGATGAAGAACAGCAGTGGCGTGGGCTTGGCGGACTCGGCTTTGTAAAAGTCCAGCACCTGACGCTCATGCGTGCCGTAAGCGACATTCGCCACCGTGGGCGGACGCGTGGGTATCGGGGCGGGTTTGGCGGCAGGTGCGGGTGTTTGAGCCGCACCAGAAAACACGCAAAAAAACGAGAGTAGGGCAGCGAGGATGGGGCGCATGGCTGGAATGAACGGGCTGGATTTACTGCTTCTTCTTCGCTGCTTTCTTCTTTCCCGGCTGCTTCATCACGAGCGGCCAGTCTGTGTGCTCGGTGCGCATGGATTTCATGAGGGATTCAGCTTGGACGACGAGGTCGGGCCTCACGGCGGCGAGGTCTTTGGACTCAGCGAGGTCGGTGGCGAGGTCGTAGAGTTCGATGGGCTTGGCGGGGCCGTTGCGGACAGCTTTCCAGTCGCCGAAGCGGACGGCTTGGAGAGATGTTCCTTCGTGAAGTTCCCAGTAAAAGGCTTCACGTTTGGGAGCAGCGCGGCCTTTCAGCAGCTCGACGACGCTGTGGCCGTCGTGCGGGGTTTTGAGTTCGACTCCGGCGAGCTCGGCTGCCGTGGGTAGGAAGTCCCAGAAGGCCCAAGGCACCTCGCTGGTAAGTCCGGCGGGGACTTTTCCCGGCCAGCGGGCGATGCCTGCCTGACGCAAGCCGCCTTCATAGAGGCTGCGTTTGAAGCCGCGCAGCTTGCCGCCCATGGATTGGTCGAAGAGTTTGCCGACCTCGGACTTGGGCTCGAAGGACGCGCCGTTGTCGCCGCTGAAGATGACGAGGGTGTTTTCGTCCACTTTCAGCTCTTTCAGCAGGTCGAGCAGGCGGCCGACATCGCGGTCGAGGCGGGTGACCATGGCAGCGTAGGTTTTCTGGAGCTTGGTCCAGGGTTTGTCTTTGTATTGGCCGAGGTCGTCGATTTCATAGCTGCCATGGGGCAGGGTGATGGCGTGGTAGAGGAAAAAGGGACTGCTGGCGTGGCTGCGGACCCAGTCGAGGGTGTCCTGGCCGATGAGGTCTATCGCGTAGGTCTTGCCATCGAGCTCGATGCGTTGGTCGTCCTTCCAGAGATACTTCGGGAAGTAGCTGTGGGCGTGGCGCTGGCAGTTGTAGCCGTAGAAGTGGTCGAAGCCTTTTTTCAAAGGGCTGCCGGTGGTGTCGAACATGCCCATTCCCCACTTCCCGGTGCAGGCGGTGGCGTAACCGGCGCTTTTCAGCACTTGGGCGACGGTGGTGACCTCAGCTGGCAGGGGCTTTTGGCCCTCGGGCTGCACTTCACGGTTCGCACGGATCGGACAATGGCCCATGTGCAGGCCGGTCATCAGAGATGATCTCGATGGAGCGCAGACACTGGTGCCGGAGTAGAGCTGCGGGAACTTTGTGCCCTCGGCGGCCATGCGGTCGAGGTTCGGTGTCTGGATCAGCTTTTGCCCGTAGCAACCGAGGTCGCCCTGCGCGAGGTCATCGCAGAGGATGAAGATAATGTTCGGCTTGTCGGCGGCGGCGAGAACCGTGTTGAAAAGAAGGGAGGCAGCAAGAAGTCGGAAGGCGGTCATGAGCGACAATCTGAACG
>JBILPY010000541.1:0-3532 GCA_044373575.1 Prosthecobacter sp.
GCCAAGGCCAAAGTGCCCGTCGGTGATGCCAAGAAAAAGCAGACCCGCGAAGTCACCTCACTCAAAGCTCTCGAAGGCCCCGACGAGACCGATAAGACACGCTTCCTACCTTTCCCCGAGACAAGTACGGGCCGCCGCACAGCGCTCGCCCGCTGGATCACGGACAAACAGAACCCGCTCACTGCGCGAGTCGTCGTCAATCACCTTTGGTTAAGGCATTTCGGCCAGCCTCTCGTCGCCAACGTCTTCGATTTCGGCAAACAGGCCAAGCGCCCACCGCTTCAGGACGTGCTCGACTTCCTCGCCATCGAGCTCATGGAAAACGGCTGGAGCCTCAAGCACATCCATCGCCTCATCACGCTGAGCGACGCGTATGCCATGACCAGCAGCAACGCCAACGCCGCGAGCGTGAATCGCGAGCGTGATCCCGAGAACCATTACCTCTGGCGCATGAATCCCGTCCGTCTCGATGCCCAGATCCTGCGCGACAGCCTCCTGCACCTCTCCGCCCGGCTCGATCCTCGTCTCGGCGGCCCCACGCTTGATGCCAAATCCGGCGACAAGCTCCTGCGCCGCAGTCTCTACTTCAATCAAACCCGCGACGAGTCGAACCTCTTCCTGGAGATGTTCGACAATGCCAACGTCCTCGACTGCTACCGTCGCGCCGAGAGCATCGTCCCGCAGCAGGCTCTCGCGCTCATGAACGCGCAGACCTCGCTCACTTCCGCGGAGGCTATCGCCCGTCGTCTCGACCAGCCCACGGACGAAGCCTTCATCCGCACCGCCTTCCAGTCTCTTCTTTGCACCTCACCTGGCCCGCAAGAGCTGCAAACCTGCCTCGAAGCCCTGAAGGAACTCGGTGCGCCTGAAAAAGCACGCCCAGCATTCATCCACACGCTGCTGAATCACCACGACTTCATCACGGTGAGGTAAAGTGCCAAGCGCTTGGCTCAAAGTGCCAAGTGTCATAGGCAAAAGTGTCACAACTGGCACTTTCTAGCCGATTCCGTGTACCCTCAAGACTGGTGATAGCTTTGTAATGAGCTGATGATCAACGCATTGAAAATCGTCAAGCCACACTGGCACGCCGCTTGCCAAAGAAGAACCACCAAAATCATCCACTTCAACACTTTCCCCAACCACACACATCATGAGCAAAATCCTCGGCATTGACCTCGGCACCACGAACTCCTGCATGGCCGTCCTCGAAGGCGGCAAGGCCACGGTGCTTGAAAACTCAGAAGGCGCGCGCACCACGCCTTCCATCGTCGCCTTCACGAAGAGCGGCGAGCGCGTCGTCGGTCAGGCCGCGAAGCGCCAGGCGGTGACGAATCCCCGCAATACCGTCTTCTCCGTGAAGCGCCTCATGGGCCGCAAGTTCACCGAACTCACCGACGCCGACAAACGCATGCCCTACAAGATTGTGGCCGCAGCGAATGGCGACGCTCACGTGCAGGTCGAAGTTGGCGGCGAAACGAAGACTTACAGCCCGCAAGAAGTCAGCGCGATGATCCTCGCGAAGCTGAAGGCTGATGCCGAAGCCAAGCTCGGCGAAACGATCACGGAAGCCGTCATCACGGTCCCTGCTTACTTCAATGACAGCCAGCGCAATGCCACGAAGGCCGCTGGTGAGATCGCCGGGCTCAATGTCCGCCGCATCATCAATGAACCGACCGCTGCGGCTCTCGCTTACGGTCTCGACAGCAAGTCGGACGAAAAAGTCGCCGTGTATGACCTTGGCGGCGGCACCTTCGACATCAGCGTGCTCGAGATCGGCGACGGCGTCTTCGAAGTGCTCGCCACCGATGGCGACACCCACCTCGGCGGCGATGACTGGGACAACACCCTCATCACCTGGATCGTCAACGAATTCAATACCGACAGCGGCATCGACCTCAGCAGCCAGCCAGACGCCATCCAGCGCATCAAGGAAGAAGCTGAGAAGGCCAAGATCGCCCTCAGCTCCAGCCAGAGCTTTGATTTGAATCTCCCCTTCATCACTGCCGACGCCACCGGGCCGAAGCACATCATGAAGACCCTCAGCCGCGCTAAGATGGAGCAGCTCACCGACAGCCTCTTCGAGCGCACCATCAAGCCCGTGAAGGACTGTCTCGCCGCTGCCAAACTGGACGCTTCAAAAATTGACGAACTCGTGCTCGTCGGCGGCATGACCCGTATGCCCAAGGTGGTCGAGACCGCCCGCAAGCTCGCTGGCAAAGACCCGCATCAGGGCGTGAACCCGGACGAAGTCGTCGCCATCGGCGCGGCCATCCAGGGCGGTGTTTTGAAAGGTGATGTCAAAGACGTGCTCCTGCTCGACGTGACCCCGCTCACGCTTTCCATCGAGACCGCTGGCGGCGTCGCCACGCCGATGATCCCGCGCAACACCACCATCCCGAAGAAGCACAGCCAGATCTTCTCCACCTACGCTGATCAGCAGCCCGGCGTCGAGATCGTCGTCCTCCAGGGCGAGCGTCCGATGTCCCGCGACAACAAAACGCTCGGCACCTTCAAGCTCGACGGCATCCCGCCGATGCCACGCGGCCAGCCGCAGATCGAGGTCACCTTTGACATCGACGCCAACGGCATCCTCCACGTCGCCGCGAAGGAAAAGACCACCGGCAAGGAGCAGAAAATCTCCATCCAGGGCAGCTCCGGTCTCAGCAATGAAGAGATCGAAAAAGCCAAGCGCGACGCCGAACTCCACGCTGAAGAAGACTTGAAGCGCAAAGAAGGCGTCGAAGTGAAGAACAAGGCCGACAGCCTCACCTACGAGATCGAAAAGACCCTCAAGGAATGGGATGGAAAGGTACCCGCTGACCAGCTCAGCCCCATCACCGACAAGCTCGCCACCCTCAAGTCCGCCATCGAAGCCAACGACACTGACAAAATGAAGCGCGAGACCGAAGAGATCGAAAAACTCTTCGCCGCCGCCTATCAAACCGCCGCCGCTGCTGGAGCTGGTGCTCCTGGAGCCGGTGGCATGCCCGACATGGGTGGCATGGGCGGGCCCGATGTCGCTGCTTCGGAAACGAAGACCCAGGACAAGGGTAAGGTCGTCGATGCTGATTTCGAGGTTGTGGACAAGGACAAGTAATTCCTTCCCAAGGGCACCTATGCGACACGCGAACACAGCGAACACATTCCATCGAGCGTCGGCTTATTGGCCGACCTTCCTTGGAATGGTTGCGCTGTGTTTCCTCATCGCTGCCTGCAGTAAAAAAGAAGCCCCCAAGACCACGGTCGAGGCCCCAAAACCTGCCGCTGTCTCCGATGCGAAAATCGATGCCGCCATCGCGGATGCTTTGATGCCGTCCGCTCCTTCAGCCCCTGCAAAATCCGAAGCCCAATCCGGCCTCGAAGCACAAGCAGAGGACATTCTTGCCAAATACCCAAATAAGAACGCACAGGACATCCTCAACGTCCCCGAAGTGCATGAGGCGCTGAAGGCAGGTCTGACGAAGCTCAGCCAGGACAAGAGACTCCAGGACCAAATCAACAACAGCGTGGCGCTCGCTGCGAAGATGAAGGG
>JBILPY010000545.1:0-3523 GCA_044373575.1 Prosthecobacter sp.
CAACGACATCAACCTCGGCCCCGTCATGGCCCTCATGAGTGGACCGACCGTCGGCGATGCCATCAGCGATCCGAACAACGCCATCGCCAAACTCACGAACGAGGTCAAAGACGACGCCAAGCTCGTGGAGGAGATTTTCATCCGCATCCTCAACCGCAAACCCACCGGTCAGGAGATCAACGCCGCACTCGCCAGTATGGCCAGCATGGATGCCGAAAACAAAATGCTCGCCGCCGAGTGGCAAGCCAAGGAAGCCGAACAAAAACCAGCGATCGACAAAGCCGAGGCCGAGCGAGTCGCCCTGATCGCCGCCACCAAGACTGAACTCGAAGCCTACAAAGTGAAGATGGCCCCCGAAGTGAAGAAGCAGGAAGCTGCCCGTGCTGCGGCGATCACCAAAGCTGAAGCTGCCGTGAAGACCGTCGCCGATACAGCATCTATGCAGCAGCCGCGCTGGGAGCAGTACGTCGATCTCACCACTGAATGGCAGCCGCTCGATGTCAAAGTACAGCGGGCCAATGGAGTGGAAAAACTCACCGTTGAAGCCGATGGCAGCCTCTTTGCCACCGCCCTTCCCGAAGGTCGTCAGACTGCTGGCACTTACATCCTCGTCGCCAAAACACCGATCACGAACATCACCGCCATCAAGCTTGAGATGCTCCCCGACACCCGCCTGCCCAACAACGGCCCCGGCACCGCGCCCGATGGCAACTTCGTCCTCAGCGAGTTCACCGTCCGCGCGGACCCAGGCGATGCCAAACGCAGCAAACGCGGCGGCGAAGCCATCACACTGAAGAACCCGAAAGCCGACTTCATGCAAACCAACTTCGACATCGCCGAAGCACTGAAGCCACGAAACCGAGACAAGGGCTGGGCCGTGTCTCCCGAGGGCGGTTTCCGCCACGAGGCCACCTTTGACTTCGCCAAACCCATCGCCTACGAAGGAGGGGCACAGCTCACGGTCACGCTCAGTTCGCAGTTCCAAAATGGGAAGTACAACCCCGGCAAATTCCGTCTGTGGGTGACCACGAATCCAGTCGTCCGCTTCGGCACGGCCAAGATCAACGCCGACGCCATCAGGACCCCGATGGCCAAGCGCACCAAGGAACAGCAAGCCGCTCTAGCCGCCCACTTCCAGGTTCAGTTCAAAGATCTCCAGACGCAGAACAAGCTCCTCGCTGCCGCGAAGAAGCCCCTGCCCGTCGATGCTCAACTCGTCACCCTCGAAACCAAGCTCACCGAGGCGCAGGCACCCATCACCCTCGACCCCAAACTCGTCCAACTCCGCCGCGACTCCGACCTCAGCACCAAGCAGCTCGGGAACAAACGCCTGTCAGCCGCGCAGGATCTGGCGTGGGCACTGATCAACTCGTCAGCATTCTTGTTTAATCATTGATCAAGAGTTTGAATCAACGGACTCACTCGATCCAAACTGAGCACCTGATGGGGCTGGCAAATAACGTTGGGCTACACATGGCTGTGCCCAGGCTTAAATGGCTTCAAGCTCTGCCCCCCTGAAGAAACCTTCCCCGGATACTCGGGATTCATCTGAGATACAGAAATTGGGCACGTCACCTCCAGGCTGAACGTGCCCAATAACATTTACGCATACTCTTTCTTCGGTGGAGCGAGGCTCAGTTTGAGCTGGAGATCTTGGTCTTAAAGATGCCTTTCATCTTCGAGAAGAAGCCAGGCCTATCAGGCTCAGCGCGTGCGGCAGGATCAGGGATGACTTCGGGCATGACGGTGGGTTGGCTCTGCTCCCAGCCGCCGCCGATGGCTTTCACGAGACTGACCGTGGCGGCGAGGCGCTGGCCTGCGGTCTGGATGGTGCCGCGCTGGATGGTGAGCACGGTGCGGTTGGCTTCGATGACATCGAGGTAGGGACTGGTGCCGGCTTCGTATCGGGTTTTGGCAAGCTGGGAGGCCCGCTCGGCGCTGCTGCGGGCGCGCTGCTGGGCGCTGGACTGGGTGGCGTAGTTGCGGATCTGGGAGAGGCTGGTTTCAACATCGGCCACGGCGGCGAGGAATGCCTGACGATAGCCTGCGAGGGCTTCGTCGTGGATGGATTTAGAGCGGGAGAGGTTGAAGCGGTTTTTGTTGCCGGAGAAAAGCGGGATGCTGATCTTCGGCCCGTAGCTCCAGAGCAAGGAGGCTGGTTCGAAGAGGATGTCGATGTCGCCACTCTGGAAGCCGCCGTTGCCAGTGAGCTTGAGGCTGGGGAAGAACTGCGCTTTGGCGACGCCGATCTTTGCGGTGGCGGCGGCGAGCTGACGCTCGGCCTGGGAGAGGTCGGGGCGACGCTCCAGGAGGTCGGTGGGGACTCCTGCGGGCAGGCTCGGCGGGCTGCGGAGTTCGCTGGCTTTCACGGCGAGATGGAAACTGGCAGCATTGGCTCCAATGAGGATGGCGAGAGTGTTTTCGAGCTGATCGCGGCGTGCTTGCAGCGCGGAGATCTCGGCTTCGGCACTGGCGACTTCGGTTTCGGACTGGGCTTCTTCGAGTTCGCTGCCTGCACCGGCGAGGACGCGGGCTTTGGCGATCTTGAGAGCTTCACCACGCCAGCTAATGGCCTCGCGAACGACACGCATCTCGGCATCGAGCGCCCGAAGCTGGAAGTAGGTGGAGGCGACCTCGGCCTGGATGCCGAGCAGGATATTGTGAACTGCATCCGCTGCTGCGGCGGCGGTAGCCTTGTCGGCTTCGACACCGCGACGGATCTTGCCCCAGAGGTCGATCTCCCAGGAGAAGTCGAGCAGGGCATTGTAGGCGGGGCCATCATAACGCAGACCATTCAGCGGAAAAGGTGAAGGCATGTTCCCCGAGGTGCGCTGGCGGTCAGCGCTCACAGGAGCGCCGAGTGTCGGGAAGAAGTCTCCGCGTGTAATACGAGCGGTGGCACGAGCTTGATCGAAGCGGGCGATGGCGGCTTTGAGCTGTTGATTATTCGCGGTGGCATTGGCTTCGAGTTCACTGAGTTTGGAGTCGTGGAAGATTTTCCACCATTCGCCTTTCGGCAGATGAGAGGATGGATTGGCGGCACGCCAAGTCACGCCTTTGAATTTGGGTGGAGAGACCGTGTCCGGCCGCTCATAGTTTGGCCCAACTTGAGCGATAGCGCTGGAGGCTAGGAAAAGGAGGAGAAAGCGCATGGTGGGTTAAAAACGTGGTGTCAGTGCTCAGGAGTCGTCACCGAAGGCGGCGGGAGTGGGACGTTAGCAGGCTTTTGCTTCCCGAGCTTCATCATCAGCACATAAAACACGGGGGTGAGGAAGAGGCCGAGGAAGGTGACGCCGATCATGCCGCTGAAGACGGCGGTGCCCATGGCGCGGCGCATTTCGGCACCGGCTCCGGTGGAGATGACGAGGGGATACACGCCGGCGATGAAGGCGATGGAGGTCATCAGGATGGGGCGAAGACGCAGGCGGCAGGCTTCGAGAGCGGACTCCAGCGGGCTTTTGCCGTGATCGTGGCTCTCTTTGGCAAACTCGACGATGAGGATGGCATTTTTACAGGCGAGGCC
>JBILPY010000546.1:0-3521 GCA_044373575.1 Prosthecobacter sp.
TTTTGCACAGGTTGAGGCGGTCGTATTCGATCTCACGCTCGATGCCATGGGCGGCGTCTTCGAGACTGATCTCGATGCCATAACGCAGGTCATTGCCACGCTGGGGGCCATCGCGACGACGTCCGCGGCCACCTCCACCGCCTCCACCGCCTCCTCCGCCACCACCACCGAAGAAGCTTTCGAAAACGCCTCCGCCACCGCCGCCGCCGAAGACCTCGCGAAAGATATCGAAAGGATCGTGGAAACCACCGCCGCCGCCAGTGCTGGGGCCACCCATGCCACCGGCAAAGGCGGAGTGACCGTAGCGGTCATACGCGGCGCGTTTTTGATCGTCGCTGAGAATGTCGTAGGCCTCGCCGACTTCCTTGAATTTGTCCTCGGCGGTCTTGTCGCCAGGGTTTTTGTCCGGGTGAAACTTTACCGCGAGCTTGCGGTAAGCCTTCTTGAGTTCATCCGCAGAGACATCGCGGGAGACACCGAGGACTTCGTAGTAGTCGCGTTTTTCAGGCATCGTGTTTGGAATCGAAAGTGGGGATTGAGTCTGGAATTACGCTTCCACAGGTGCGGTAGGCGCTTCAGGCGCAGGTGCGGCTGAAACGATGACGCTGGCCGCGCGCAGAAGGCGGTCCTTCAGACGGAATCCGCGGCGAGTGACGCGCAAAACGGTGCCTTCGGCGATGTCTTCCCGCACTTCCTGAGAGACGGCATCGTGAAGATTAGGATCAAAGGCTTTGCCAAGGGCCTCGACCTCCGTCACGCCCATATCACGGAGGAAGTCGGCCATTTGACGCTGAACCATGCTCATACCCATGAAGATCATGGACTTCTCTGACTCGGCACGGGCGGCTTCGATGCCCATCTCAAAATTATCCATGATCGGAATGAGGCTGCGCAGCAGGTCCGCATTCGCATATGCGCGGGCTTCCTGGGACTCACGGGCGGCACGCTTGCGGAAGTTATCCAACTCGGCAGCATTGCGATAGGCGAGGTCTTTCCACTGATTCACCTCGGCCAGGGCGGCCTCCAGGGGATCAAGGGGTGGGGTTTCAACCGTTGCCTCGACAGAATTATCGGCTGCCGGAATGGCTTCGGGCTGGGTCTCGGGGGTGGGACTCGGCTCGGTCATGGTTTTGGAGGGGGCTTTTTTGAAAAACAAGGGGGTAAGGGGGCGTGGAGTATGGGACGGTCTGGCGCGCAATCAAGCGGCGAGCGCTGGCTGGAGCCGATGCTTCCAGTCCGGTCGTCTCAGGCCTTCTGGAGAACGACGAGCGTGATGTCGTCATGACCTCGACGACCTCCGCAGAACTGGTCCACTTCGTTGATGAGGGCGTCGATCACGGCCTGCGGGCCCTGCAGAGCAAGGTCTGCGAGGGTTTTGTGGATGCGTTCCTCACCGAATTCTTCGCCCTGCGCGTCCATGGCTTCGTTCACGCCGTCCGTGTAGAGGAGGAGAGTGTCCCCGGATTCGAGCTGAAAATCGAGATCTTTGGTCACGCGCTCGAAGACGGCTCCTTTGTCGATCCCCACGGCCAGACCGCCGCTGTTAAGCGTCTCGATCTGCCCGGTCTGCTTTCTCCATACGAGCGGGCGGGTGTGCCCGGCACGGGCGAGGCGGAGACCACTGCCATCTGGCGCGATCATGAGGTAGATCATGGTAATGAACATGTCCTCGCGAATGTCCGGGTAGAGATGGTGATTCACCGCCGCGAGTGTGGCGGCAGGAGCCATGCCACTGCGGGCGCTAAAACGAAGGGTGCTGCGGCACATGGCAGTGATGATAGCGGCAGCGGTGCCTTTGCCAGACACGTCCGCGATGACCACCCCGAGGCTGCCATCGGCGAGCGGGATGTAGTCAAAATAGTCGCCGCTGAGCACCTTGGCGGGGATGTTTTTGCCAGCGATGGTATAGCCGTCAAACCGGGGATCGTGATCGGGAAGCAGGATTCGCTGGATGTCGCTGGCGCTGCGTAACTCAGCCTCAATCTGCTTTTTCTCGGCGGCCACCTGATGCGCCATCGCATTCGCCAGGGCAAAGGCACACTGCTCCACGAGTGAACGAAAGACCTCGAAGTCATTGACACTGAAGTGGCGGATGCCTTTCGGGGCGGTGACAGCGAGCACACCGAGCTTTTTCGTGCCCGAGTTCAGTGGACCGATCATGACCGTCGTGTCGGCATGGATGCTGCCGCCATGACCGCCGATGCGTGGCTCCTCAGCGAGATCTTCAATGATTTCGACCTTCTGACTCTGAAAAATGCTGCCCACCAGACCTTCGCTAGCTCCGATGGAATGCAGGCGCAGGAAACTCAGCAGGGCCGTGCGGTTTGAGCGCGCCATGCTGGCGATGCGCTCAGGCAGACCGACAAGCGGGACGCATTTGTCCGAATGATGGCGCGGCACGAGCGAACGCTCGGCACCGTCCAGCAGGTAAAGCGCGCCGCCCGTGCTCTCCATGACACGCACGGCCCCCTCGACAATCAAACGATACATGGCCGCCTGGCTGTCTTCGCGCGAGATGGCCTCCCCAAGATCGTGCAGGAAGCTGAACATACGCCGCTCCTCCTCCACGATGGCCTGCTCTTCCTTGAGCATGCGCGTGATCGCCTCATTCTTTTCTTTCGCCGTGCGCAGCAGCAGGACGAGCACTGCCACGAGCGATAAAACGAGTAGGACGATCAGGACGGTGTTCATGCATTGGTGCCACGGGACGCGCGGGTGATTTTCGAACAGCGGAGAATGCGACCCTCCGGCGGCGTCCCAATGGCGTGATCAAGAGGTGGCGGCAGCGAGCGCGGACTGTCCTCCTGAGGTGAGTTCCTTTTCCAAAAAATGAATCACGTCGCGGAAGCGCGACTGGTTCTGACGACTGACATCCGACAGCACTCGATGAGCAGTCAGCACATGCTCGGTCTGCTCCTCCTTGCACGCGGCCCCCTTCTCCTCACAGCAGGAGAGTTCCTCGCAAACGGCCTTTCTCTCCTCCGGCCAGAGAGTTCCGGCGGTATCGACATCGAGGATGTGATTCAGCCCCAGATCAGCGAGCAGTTGCTGATTGCGCGGGTTCGCATTCACCACACTGAGACTGCCGTCGCCCTTCTCGATGAGGTTGAGAGCCGTGCATGTCAGAGTACCCAGAAAGGTGGAGTCCATCATGGGGCAGCGCTCCAGATCCACCACGAGATCCTTGGTGCCTTCATCGAGCACCGTCTGAAAGGCGCGCTTCACCTGAACGGAATTCTGGAAGCTGCCACGTCCCTCCACACGAAGCCAAAACACTTTGCCGATCCGGCCGACGAGAATGGTGGGGGCAGCAGGCACGACAGGAAAGGGTGGGTTAAAAGACAATTAGCCTGGCCGCAACTGCCGGATGCAGTCCAAAGCACTGTCGGAAGGCAGAGTGGCAGGCAGGCGAGGATTTCATCTTAAAACAGGCGGCTTAATTCCAAAGGTAGGAGGCCTTGCTTACAAGCTCTTCCTTACCACGCATGAGGGACACGCGCCAGGATGTGACTCGCCCGTTG
>JBILPY010000548.1:0-3520 GCA_044373575.1 Prosthecobacter sp.
TTCGACAATCGCACCTTCTCGATCACGATTCCTGAGCCCAAACCGGACCCCATCTGGTATGCGATGATTCCGCCCAGCCCGCGTCACTTCTACCGTGAACTCGGACCTGACTTCCCGGCGCGCTATCAATGGCGCATTTGCCCGGTGACCGGGGCTTATGTCATCGATCCCGCTTTGCTGAAGCGCGGGCGCTCCATCACGCTGAGCCGGGTTCGGGACTGGTGGGCGCGTGATTTGAAGCACTACCGCTACGTCTTCAATTGCGACTTCCTGGAGTACAAGATCATCGCCAGTCAGGACAAAGCCTTCGAGATGTTTCGCCAGGGCCAGTTCGACTACTATCTCGCCGGCCTGCCGCGCTATTGGTATGACAAGGCGGAAGTCCCCGAGATCTACAACGGCTACATCGAGCGGCACATGTTTTACAACGAGTACCCGCAGGTCACCTGGGGCATCCGCATCAACGAAAGCAAGCCGCTGCTCGACAACCTCGATGTGCGGCTCGGGATCAACTACGCGATGAACTTCCAGAAGGTGATCGATGTGGACTTCCGAGGCGACAAGACCCGCATGAACAGCACGGTGTCAGGCTTCGGCAAGTTCACCAATCCCGATCTCCGCGCCCGGCCCTACGATCCGGTCAAGGCCCGCGAGCACTTCGCGAAGGCTGGTTTCACCAAAGCTGGGCCGAATGGCATCCTGCAAAACGCCGAGGGCAAAAAGCTTTCCTTCACGCTCACCACCTTCAACTCCGGCACCATCACACCGATCATGCTGCGCTTGAAGGAGGAGGCCAAGAAGGCGGGATTGGAGATCAATGTCGAAGGTCTCGACTCCACGCAGATGTACAAGAAGCTCGACCAGAAGAACCACGAGATGGGCTTCGCCGGATTCGGCGCACAGCCGCCCTACCCGCGCTTCTGGGACGACTACCATAGCGCCAATGCCTTCAAGATCGGCAAAGACGGCAAGCGCGAGATCGTCACCGACACCAACAACATGACGCAGACCGCCGATCCCGCGCTTGATCCGCTCATTGACCAGCATCGCAAAGCCAAGACCGAGGAGGAAGTCCAGCGTCTCTCCTGGCAGCTCGCCAAACTCATCGAAGACCGCGCCTGCACCATCCCTGCCTGGGAATCCCCGTTTTACCGCTACATGACGTGGCGCTGGGTCCGCTGGCCGGAAAAAGGGAATGCGCGCAAGAGCCGCGAACCCATGGATGAGCACATGTTCTGGATCGACGAGGATGTGAAACGTGAGACGAAGGAAGCCATCCGCACCGGGCGTGACCTTGGTGAAACCCTGCGCGTCTTCGACGCCTACCAAGCGAAGCAATGAGCAGCCCCATCCTCCAGGTCGAAAACCTCGTCACCGCGTTCGATACGGACGCGGGGCGCATGACCGCCGTTGATGGCATCAGCTTTGATGTGCCCAGCGGCAAGACGCTCGGCATTGTCGGCGAATCCGGCTGCGGCAAAAGCGTCACTGCTTTCTCCATCACACGACTGTTGCCTCAGCCTCATGGGAAGATCCTCGGCGGCAGCATCCGCTTTGAGGGACGTGATCTGGTGACGCTGCCGCTCGATGAGATGCAGAAGATCCGCGGGAACGACATCTCCATGATCTTCCAGGAACCGATGACCGCGCTGAACCCCGTGCAAACGGTCGGCAGGCAGCTCGCCGAGGCTATCCTGCTCCACACCGAATGCAGCAAGGCGGACGTGCTGGCTCGCAGCATCGACATGATGAAGAAGGTGCGCATCCCCGCGCCTGAGCAGCGCCTCAACGAGTATCCGCATCAGCTCAGCGGCGGCATGAGACAGCGCATGATGATCGCCATGGCGCTGATCAATAAACCCAAGCTCCTCATCGCCGACGAGCCCACCACCGCGCTCGATGTCACCGTGCAGGCGCAGATCCTAGAGCTCATCGCCGACCTGCAAAAGGAGATGGGCATGAGCGTCATCCTCATCACCCACGACCTCGGCGTCATCGCCGAAGTGTGTGACGAAGTCGCCGTCATGTATGCTGGACGCATCGTTGAGCAGGCCAGTGTCTTCGATCTCTTCTCCAAGCCGCGCCATGCCTACACCCATGGGCTTTTGGAAAGCATCCCGCGTCTCGACAGCAAGCCCAAGACACTCTTGAAAGCCATCCCCGGCAATGTCCCCGGCATCGCTGACTTCAAGCCCGGCTGCCGCTTCGCCGAGCGCTCGGGGCGTGAGCACAGCCAGGCGCATCTGGCCACCCGTCCGCCCTTCGTCGAGATCGCGCCTAACCACTTCGTTGAGCACTGCCCCATCTGCGTCGCATGAGCCTACTCACTGTCCAAAACCTCCAGCAGCACTTCCCCGTTCGGGGCGGCATTCTCCGGCGCTCGGTGGCCTCGTGCAAAGCGGTCGATGGCGTGAGCTTCACTCTGGGTGAAGGTGAAACCCTTGGCCTCGTGGGTGAGTCCGGCTGTGGGAAGACCACGTTGGGCAAGGCCATCGTGCGTCTGCTGAAGCCCACCAGCGGCAGCATCGAGTTTGATGGGCAGGACATCACCCGCGCCGGTATCGGCGCGCTGCGTCCGATGCGACGTCATGTGCAGATGATCTTCCAAGATCCCGCCGAGTCTCTGAACCCGCGCCACACGGTGAGGGATATCTTGGAGGAGCCCTTCATCGTGCAAAAGATGGGCACCAAGGAAGAGCGCCGGAAGTGGGTGCTCGACCTGCTCGACAAGGTCGGCCTGTCCGCGAGTGCGACAGATCGGTTCCCCTTTGAGTTCAGTGGCGGGCAGCGGCAGCGCATCGGCATTGCGCGGGCCATCGCCTTGAAGCCCAAGCTCATCGTCTGTGACGAGCCCGTCTCCGCCCTCGATGTCTCCGTGCAAAGCCAGGTGCTGAATCTCCTGCTCGATCTCCAGCGCGAGATGGGCCTGAGCTACCTCTTCATCGCTCATGGTCTGAGTGTGGTGAAGCACATGAGCGACCGAGTCGCCGTGATGTATCTCGGCAAGATCGTCGAACTCGCCCCAGCGGAGGAGCTTTATCACCACCCCCGCCACGCCTACACCAAGGCCCTGCTCGATGCGATTCCCGTGCCTGATCCAGCGAAACGCCGCAAACGCCAGCTCCTGCAAGGTGATGTCCCTTCGCCGATCAACCCGCCTGCGGGCTGTGCCTTCGGGCATCGCATGAGGCATCCGCAGTGGGAGCAGAGCGTGGGCATGGATCTCACGCTGAAGGAAGTCTCCCCTGGTCACTGGGTGCAGCCCTGCCCGTGCTGCACCTGAGGGGCCGTTTTGTGTCTGCATTCGCGCCAGATGGAGGGCGCTGGGTTCGTACACTTCGGCCCATGAAACTCACCCTTTCCCTCCTCCTGCTCACGGGCCTGGCCTTTGCAGCAGATGCCCCAACGAAAAAGAAGGCGGAAGCGCCGGCGAAGAAGGCCGCTGTCGCCCCCAAGAAGGTCTATCCGAAGAATCCTACACCCACCGCAGCCGATGTGCGCTACGGCCCCGCAGAGCGAA
>JBILPY010000547.1:0-3520 GCA_044373575.1 Prosthecobacter sp.
GTCGTTGTGAACGAGGCCGAGACCGTCCACTTCGGCATCTTTGGCTTTATACCAAGCGACAGTGCGCGGCAGGGTCAGAACCGGAGTCACGGTGGTGGTTTGCGTCAGCTTGCCATACGAGTTCTCAAGATAAAAACGGGCGTTGTCGCGCATGTCCGCATAGGCCTGCTGCTCCGTGTTTGGCTGGGCCATTTGGTCAGGATAGGTGACTCGGATGTAAAGGCAGCGCAGGTTGCCAATCGCACGCGATGAGGTGCCGGGAAAGTTATCCATGAAGAAGCCTCCACCGCCGGGACCGCTGGACTGGATGTAGGTGCGGAAGTCATCCTCCAGCACGCTGACATGGGCACCATTGCAGAGCGTGATGATGCGGCTGCCGATCTCCACCGTGGGGGAGACTTCCGTGACCGTCTGACCTTCCGAAACAGCCTCGGTCGTCAAGCCGGACACGGGGCAGGTTTCCTCCACCAAGGTGCCGCTGGGGATGCGCTCACCCGTTTCCAGACGGCGCACAGCATTTTCAGCCACTGCCATGTCTCGATCGATGGAGATGCCACGAAGCGGCACGCCCTTTTTGGACATCACTTCCGTGAGTTCGCCAAAGACATGCGCTTTGTAGCTCACACCATCCGCTTCAAAATAGCGCAAAGTAAGCCCTTCTGGCGGCACCGGCATGCCTGGGGCAGGTCGGCCGAGATAGACGTTGTAGTCCCCTTTAGCCGACACCGGTTTTTCCAGCTGAGCCACGACTTCTTGCGGCAAGTCCTGCCTCACCACACGCGGCACAGCCTGCTCCAAGGCACTGCGTGGGTCCGTCTGAATCAGTTGTTTAAACCAGGGCCGTCTCGCCGTGGCGAGTTTCACGCCGTCTTCCTCCAAAGATTCACGCTGGGTGGCATTGGCGGCCAGATAACGCTCGGTCCATAAGGTGAATTCCGCCAAGACCTTCTCCCGATCCACAGCCTGCGGGTTTTCGGGAAGCGGCGTGACGGTTGCAGCCACAGAACCTGCCGAAGTGAGACCTGGGGCCGCTGATTGGATGGGTTGGGCCGCCGTGTCCTTGGTGAAAGCCGCTATCTGGGCAGATGAACTCGATTCATTCTGGCTGCCGCCGAGAGTCCAAAAAAGGATCACGACGACGGCGAAAATCAGGCTGGCTAGGAAGGCACGTCTCAAGGTCATTTCTGAAAATTACAGAGAATGACCTGAGCAGGCGAGAATCAATTCGCCCTGGCTTTGAAATACTGCTGACGAGAGGTGGATCAGCCCACCTCTAGGACGCCGGTGCTGTCCCCGACTTTCTCGGCACGCACGCCCATGCGGTCGAGCATGGAGAGGTAGAGATTCGTCATCGGGGTCTCGCCTGGGAGGACGACTCGCTTGCCCGGAGTCCAGGTGCCACCGGCTTTGCCGGCGACGAGGATGGGCAGGTTGTCGTGGTTGTGACGGTCTGGATCACCAATGCCGCCGCCCCAGACGATCATGCTGTTGTCGAGCACGGTGCCTTCGCCTTCCTGGATGCCTTTGAGCTTGTCTAGGAAGTAGCCGAGCTGGCGGAGGTAGAAGCGGTCGATCTTGCCGAGCTTGGCGAGCTTGGTGGGGTCTTTCTGGTGGTGGGAGATGCCGTGGTGGGCATCTGGCACGCCAATGTCTGGGAAACTGCGGTTGCTGCCGTCATGGGCGAGCATGAAAGTAGCGATGCGGGTGCTGTCCGTCTGGAAAGCCAGTGCCAGAAGGTCAAACATCACACGGATGTGCTGCTCGTAGTTGTCCGGCACGCCTTCGGGCACGGCGATGTCCTTTGGAAGCTGGGCGGTGAATTTCTCCGCACGTTCGATTCGCATCTCGATGTCGCGGACCGACTCGAAGTATTCGTCGATCTTGCGTTTGTCATTGCCGCTGACTTTCCCCTGGAGGGTTTTGGCCTCGGAGAGGACGGTGTCGAGGATGCTCTTTTGCAGGCGCTGACGGCGGGCACCATCGGCACCGCGTGCACCTGAGGCGCCGAAGCCGAAGAGGCGTTCGAAGACGAGGCGAGGGTCCATCTCGGGAGCCATGGGCATGGTTTCATTCTTCCACGCCAAATTGAACTGGTAGGCGCAGGAGTAGCCGCTGTCGCACCGGCCCGCGCTGCGTTGGCCATCCGTGCTCAGCTCCAAAGACGGGAGACGGGTGAGATGCCCGATCTTTTGTGCGGCGATCTGGTCCACGGAGACGCCGAGCTGGATGTCCGCCCCAGCGGTTTTCTTTGGCATGCAGCCGGTGAGGAAGGTGGCCGTGGCGCGGGCGTGGTCGCCGCCGCCATTGCCATGGGAACGGGCGAAGTCCTGGGCGAGGCCGGAGACGACCATGAAGTCATTGCGGTGCTTCTCCAGTTCTTTTAACGAGGTGCTGAGTTCATAGCCCGCGCCTTCGCCGGTGGGGAACCATTCGTTCACATTCACGCCATTCGGCACATACAGCCAAGTCGCGCGGAGCGGGGCCTTTTTCACGGGGGCCGCTGCGGCAAAGGCACGGCTGCCGAAGGATTCCAGAAAGGGCAGGCTCATCACCGTGCCGAGTCCGCGCAGCACTTGGCGGCGGCTCATCTGGTGCGACGCAGAGGCGGTTTCGTGAAAGGGGTTCATAGGGGGTAAGTGGCATACGTTTAGCACGAAGCACGCCTTTCCTGTTTTTGCCTGTAAGGGTTGCTGTGCTCCTGGTTCACAAGAATGGACATCTCCTTCGCATGATCCGACATGGTTTCGTTTGATGGATTGTCTTTCCAAAGCGCGTTGGTAACTCTGGCGATTCCCAACCTCTGCACACTGCCATGTCCGCTTCTTATTCCGATTCCGATGCACCTAAGTCCTACACCCTTGCTTGGGTGCTCACTCTCCTGCTTATCGTCGGTTTCGTGATTGGCCTGCTTGTTTTCCCGCCGCTGTTTGAGACGCCGAAGGATGAGGCATCCAGCAGTGTCCTCTTTGTGGGGCGCTTTCATCCCATTCTACTGCATATGCCTGTGGGGGCGCTCGGACTGCTTTGTTTGATGGAGTTGCTCTGCTTCACCCGACGGGGTGAGGAAAGCCTGGGAGCCGGGGCGTTGCTGACGCTTCTCGTCGGCTCGGCGGGCTCGGTGATGGCTGTGCTGGCGGGTATCATGCTGTCACGCGAGGGGGGCTACCAGGGCGGTAACTTCACCCTGCATCAGACCTTGGCACTCCTGGGCACCGCTGGCGTGTTATTGGCGCTGGTGATCCGCATCTATGCCATGGGGCACGGCAATCGGGAACTCATGCACGCCTACCGCGCCGTATTCTTTGGCAGCTTCGGCCTCATGGGGCTCGGTGCTCACTTCGGCGGGAACATCAGCCATGGGAGTAAATTCCTCACCGAGCACGCGCCGGAGCCGTTGAAGTCTCAAATGATCGGCATGGAGAAATGGATGCTCAGTTTTGTGGAGAAGCCGAAGGCCAAGGAACCCGCCCCAGCGCCTGAAGCTCCAACGCCAGCGCCCGCCCCCGCCCCTGTTCAGCCG
>JBILPY010000549.1:0-3518 GCA_044373575.1 Prosthecobacter sp.
GTGTGCGCTTTATCCAGCTTTATAGCGGCGGTATGGAGAACCAGCAGAGCTGGGACGGGCACAAGGACATCCTCGGCAACCATCGCGGCTTCGCGAATGAGAGCGATCAGCCCGTGGCGGCGCTGATCAGTGATCTTGAGCAGCGCGGGCTGCTCGATCAGACGCTCATCGTCTGGGGCGGTGAGTTTGGCCGTCTGCCCATCGCGCAAAAGGGCGATCAACCGGGACGTGATCACAATCCACATGCCTTCACCGTGTGGATGTGCGGCGGCGGCGTCAAAGGTGGCTATCACCACGGAGAGACGGACGAGATCGGCTTCAAAGCCGCCATCGACAAAGTCAGCGTGCATGACCTGCACGCCACGATCCTCGCGGCGGCCGGACTCGATCACGAAAGGCTCACCTTCAAATTCCAAGGCCTCGACCAGCGTCTCACGGGCGTGGAGAATCCGAAGGTGGTGAAGGCGGTGTTTACGTGAGGTTTTTTACTTCTTCCGCAGCTTCACGGCACGCACATCCGCCAGCTCTTGCTTCAGGGCTCCGTCCGGGCGCATGAGCAGTGATTGCACTCCTGCTTTGAGCGTGATGCTTCCTGCTGATTGCTCGGCAAAGGTCTCGTAACCGCCGGTCGATTGCACCATGCCTTTCACGCTGGAGTTGGCAACTTCGATGACAAAAGCATCCCCTGCGGAAGCAGCGTCGGCAGCAAGGGTCACGAGGACTTCATACTCACCGTCGGTCGCCACTTGGATCGTCCATTCCGCGACATCGGTTTCGATCCGCCATGGCGCGAGCACATTGAGCGAAGGACGATACGCCAGCTTTTGCCCATAGGTCTTCGCCGCACTCGCGGGCAGGAGCAGCACACCGTCGGCATCGGCTTGGATGGCCTTTTCATTGCCGAAGTCGATCTGCATCAGCGTGTCCGCCGTCCATGGTAATCTACGCGTCTTCGTTTGTTCGCGCACGGCGGCGACCTGGGCGGCGCTGATCACACTGGCCTCATTGCCCCAGGCATTACGCACGTAGCTCAGCACATCGGCGAGCTTGGCGTCATCCAGGGCTGGGTTTGCGCCCTGGCCGGGCATCGCGAGATTCCACGTCTCTCCATTCACCTCGATCTCGCCATACAGTCCTTGCAGGGCGATTCGGATCAGCCGCTCCGGCTCGCCTGCCACCCACTCGCTTTCCAACAGCGGCGGAGCCACGTTTGGCACGCCAAAACCTGTCGGCTGATGGCACAGGCCGCACACGGTCTGGTACACCTCCGCTCCGCGCGCGATCTGTTTTTGTGCTGCGTCGCTCAGCGGTTCACGGCGTTCGGTGGTCATCGCGCTTTCGGAGCCCGGCCAGCTCAGCGCCAAGCGCAGTTTCTGGACTCGCTCCCGTGCGGCGATGTCTCGATTCGCGGCGAGTTCATCGAGGAAGGCTGGCTTTGCCTCCAGGTTCACCTTTTCCTGAGAGGCTAGAAAGCCATCCATCAAGGCCTCACGCTGCCAGCCGGTGGTCTGCGCGAGTTTCCCCACGACGGTCTTGGCCTGAAACTCCATGCACGCGAGCTGCGCCAGCATCCGCAGCGTCTCCTGGCTGTGGGCGGATGCCTTCTGCCAGTCTTCGTGCTTCAGCAGCAGGTCCAGCATCTCCAACTCATGGCCATACACGCCTGTCATGGCGGCGATGCGGCTGAGGTCATCGTCATGCTCGGCCAGGTGCTCGACGAGATCCGTCACCGGCTTCGGCGTCAGCAGAGCGTGAAGTCTCACACTGGCGTCGGGCTCCTGGAGCAGGGGTAGCTCCGCCCCGAGTCTCGCGGCAGCCGCCCGCACTCTTGGATCGGCATCCATGGCTGCTTTTTGCAATTGTGCCGTCGTCAGCTTGCCGGTGCCCTGTTGAGTCCACAGCGCATGAAGTCGGTGCAGCGGCTTCGTGAAGCGGCTCGGGTCTCCGATGTCTTCCCCGCGCTCCACCAGCAGCCGCTGCGCGGTGTTTCTCTGCCAGCCGTTCGCATGACCGAGCGACTCCACGAGTTCATCCTTGGTTTTGCCGACTTTGCGCTCACCACCATCGACTTTCCGCTCGCTCACGATCCGCCAGATGCGGCCATGATCATTCCCCTCGTAGAGTTTGCGTTGCTCGATCTGCTTCGTCAGCCAGGGCACGATAAAGATCACGTGCTCGATGATGCCGTGATACATGTCTGCGAGATAAAGAGCCCCGTCGGGCCCGACTCGCGCATTCACCGGGCGGAAGCGCTCGTCGGTGCTGGCGATGAGTTCCTGCTCGGGTGGAAAGAAGCGCGTCGCTTTCGGTGCGATGCCGTCGGTCAGTTTCAGCGTGCCGACGAGATGCCCTGCGGAATCTGGCACGAAGACATTGCCATGCATCTCCGGTGGGAATTGATCACCATCGTAGAAGCAGGTGCCTGACACGATGGTGTAGGTGCGCAGGCGTCCGTCATCTCGCAGCTCCAGCGCGCCCAGCGTCACCGCCGGTGTCACACGGATGGGGAAGCATTCCTGCCCCTCCTTCGCGACATTCACATTCACGCCGAAACTCCCCCGACCACCGCGCTGTGCGAGTTTCGCCAAGTTTGAATGCCGCATGAGTGACTCCGCCGGGATCAGATCCATGTGCATGGCACTGTTTTCATAGCAGGAGATGAAGCGGCCCGTCTCATCAAAACTCACGCCGAACTGCCCGCGATGCAGCGTCGGCTCGTCGATGAGTTTTCCATCCTTCCATTGATAGCGGTGCGGCCAGTCCGCGCAGTGCAGCCAGTTGTCGATGCCGCGTCGCAATCCATTCGCCGTGTGCTGCGGATTTCCGCCCACGCCCATCGTGCCCACCAGGGTGCGCTTTTCGCAGACCAGATCTCCGTCGGCATCCTCGCAGAACCACAGCTTCGGCGGTTCCTGCAAAAGGATGCCGCCTTTCACGAAGGCGAAGCTGCGGGGCATGACCAGCTTGTCGAGAAAGACGGTGCTCTTGTCCGCCTTGCCGTCGCCGTTGGTATCTTCCAGCACCACCACGCGGCAGATCGGATCGCCCTCGCCGCTGCCCTGCACATCCCGCATGTAGCCCTGATACTCCACCACCCAAATGCGCCCCTCGGGGTCAAACTCAAAGAAGATCGGGCACTGCACCATCGGCTCGCAGGCCACCAGTTCCGCACGGTAGCCAGGCGCCAGCTTGAAGGTCTTGGCTTCCTCTTCTGCCGAAAGCACCGGTGCTGGCGGAACTTGAATGCGTTTAAAAAGCTCCTCCCCCTTTTCCCAGTCCGCCCAGCCCGTGAGTGCTGATGGGGGACGTGAACGGGGACGATCGGCGGGAACCGTGCCGGTTTGTGCGTGGATTTGGCTGGTGAGTAGAAGAGCGAGCAGAAACAAGCGGTGTGGCATGAGTGAACTACGCTTCCAGTCGCGGCGGCCTTTAAATGATGTTTTATCGCCTGGTTTGGCGACAGGAGGCCGTGCGAAGACTGATTTCCTCCTCGACGCTCCCTCTCTCATTCGGTATGC
>JBILPY010000550.1:0-3515 GCA_044373575.1 Prosthecobacter sp.
AAGGTGCTGGCGTCCTTTCCGACGAGGATCTGAAGAAAAAGAGTGTTAGCCTGCGCCAGATGCGGATCGAATAGTTCTCAGAAACATACCGCAAACCAGAGTCCCACACCGCCATGTTCAAGAAGATCCTCCAATCCCTCTCCAAATCTCAGCAGGCTAAAACTCAGGCTCCGGCCAAGGCCCCCGCTCCAGCTCCGGTAGCTGCCCCCGCAGGTCGTTCCGGTGTGCTTGACCGTGTCGTCAAGCCTGGGGCACCCGCAGCCACCGTTGCTCCCCAGAGTCCTGAAGACCTTTGTGAGGTGAATGCAAAAATGCCCATGGATCAGATTCAGGCACGTCTGAAGCTGCTCTATCGCCGTTTCAATCGCAGTGCTTCCAGCTTAGATCCCAAGATCCGTGCAGAAGCCGATAAAATGCTCAACGCCATCGTCCTTGTGCGTGAAAAGCATTTCGGCGAGCTCTAGGAGGCGGCTGCCCGTTTGGAAGGGCGGTGAGGCACGCGGAAAAGTCTGTGCGACCAACAATAAAGAAGGGGCTCGCACATCTGTGATTTCGGTTCTCATGAACAACTTGGGTCGTCATGATCAAGTGCGCCGGCTGTTTCACCCGGCTGACGTTTGGCATCGCCTGAGTGAATTGCCTGGGCGATTTTAACAGATCCCGAGCGCCTTGGCGACGACGACATCCGGGGTCGGAAGCTGGAGAGCCTCCAGCGGTGGGCTGTAGATGGCGGGGGAGTCCAGACTGCACACGCGCTGCACGGGAGCGTCGAGCTCATCGAAGATGCGCTCCTGGATCATGTAGGCGATCTGGGCACCGATGCCGCAGTAGGGCTTGTTTTCCTCGACATAGATTGCGCGGTGCGTCTTGGCGACGGAGTTCAAAATGGTCTCTTCATCCAGCGGGCGGATGCTGCGGAGATCGACGACCTCGGCGCTGATGCCGTGCTCTTCTTCCAGGATGCGGGCAGCTTCGAGACAGGTGATGACCGCTTTGCCGTGGGCGATGAGGGAGATGTCCGTGCCTTCGCGCTTCACATCGGCGAGGCCGAGCGGGATGAAAAGATCGCCACCGGGGATTTCGTCGTTCGATGGCACTTCCCATTCGGCTCCGTAAAGGACGGTGCTCTCCATGAACATGACGGGGTCATTGTCGCGGATGCTGGCCTTCATGAGGCCCTTGGCATCGTAAGCATTGCTGGGGCAGACGCACTTCATGCCGGGGAAGTTCGCCATGATGTTCTCCGGCGTGTGGGAATGGGTAGCACCGACGCTGGTGCCGCCATTGGCCGGACCACGGATGACGATGGGCACGTTGATCTTACCGCCGCTCATGTAGCGGACCATCGCGCCATTGTTCACGATCTGATCCCAGGCCACGGTGTAGAAGCTCCAGAACATCAGCTCCATCACCGGACGCACGCCGAGCATGGAGGCACCGATGCCCATGCCGATGAAGCCGGCTTCGGAGATCGGGGTATCGACGAGGCGTTTGTCGCCCCACTTTTCCCACAGGCCCTGGGTCACCTTGTAGGCACCGTTGTATTGAGCGACTTCCTCACCCATGACGACGACCATGGGGTCGCGTGCGATTTCTTCGTCGAGGGCTTCACGGATGGCGTCGCGGTAGGAGATTCGGCGTGGCATTTTTGGGGAGGGAAAAAGGAGCGAGTTCTTCGGCGGAGGTGGCGGGGGAGTCAAGGGCGGAGGCGGTCACTTCACCTGCACCGGATGCATCAGGTAAGCGATGAGGTCGCGGATCTGCTCCGGCTGGAAAGCAAGAAGCAGGCCTTCCGGCATCATGGACATGGGCGAGGTCTCGGTTTTCGTGATCTCGGAGCGGTCAAGGGTCAAGGACTCGGTCAAGGTGCGGAGCGTCAGGGTTTTGTCCGAGGTCTCGGCGATGACGCCGCTGATCACGCGGCCGTCTTTGAGGGTGAGCAGGCTCATGCGGAAGTCGGCACTCACCACGCCGCTTGGGTCGGCGATGTTTTCCAGGAGGTAGTCGATATTCGCCCGCCCGCTGCCCGTGAGGTCGGGCCCGAGCTTCCCGCCCTGCCCATACATGACATGGCAGGCACCGCAGACGGCGGTGAAAAGCATGCGCCCCTGGCTGAGGTTGGCTTTCGCCAAAGTGGGGGCGTCGAGCTGCTTCTTGAGCTTCTCGATGAGTTCCTTTTTGTCGGCGGCTGACTCGCGCAGCTCACCCCAGACTTCGGTGAGCTTCTTTGAGAGTGCTTCGTCATTGAAGCCGCGAATCTGCCGCGCATGGAAAGCGGTGACCTCCGTGCGGGTGATCTGGCCCTTGCCCACGCTCTCCAGCATCGCGGCCGCCCAGGCGGGACGAGATGCCAGCGCATCCAGCACGGCGGGGCGGTCGGCGGTGGAGAACTTCCGGTAGTCCTTCGCCAGTCGCTGTCCGATGGCCGGGTCATCAAAGAGCGTCAGCCCGCGCACAGCGGCTACGTTTAGCCCACGCACATCGAGCAGCCCTTCACAAACCGCGCGCAGGTCCGCCGGACGGGCCTCGATCAGCGTCTTCAAAGCCGCCTCGCGAGTGGGAACCTCCGCCTGGGCATCCAGCACGATCTTCTTCACATCATCCAAAGCGCGGCCATCGCCGAAGAGGATGGAGAGGTCGCGGATCTGGGTTGTTTGGCCTTTCGCCAGAACGGCAAAGTTATCCCAACTCGCTGGCTTCGGCACCTTGCGCAGACCTTTGAAGGCCTCCGCCATCCCTTCGAGGATGTTCGCGGCCTGCTCAGGTTTGGCGCTCGTCAGCAGCGCATTCAAATGCTCCGGCTGCGTCGCGAGACTGCGGGCGATCCACTTCAGCGTCTTCGGCCAGGAGCAATGCTGGGCGATCTTCACCAGCGCTGCCGGGTCATGCTTCGCCAGCGGGCTGATGCCAAACCAGACCATGTGCGGCAGGAAAGGATCATTGGCATACACCTCGTGCTTCAGCAGCTCGATGGCGAGCTCGTTGCGGTGTTTCAAAGGCAGCCGCTGAAGCGTGCTGGCGAGCGTGAGTTGGACGAGGCTGGATTTTTCCGTGAGCGCCTGTTCCACCAGCGTGGGCAGAGCTTGGTTGATCTCTTCCTCAGGATACACCGCCTTCGGTGCCGGCCCGACCAGAGTATCCAGCGGCCATGTGTCGGTGAGCTGGCGGATGCCACGGACACGGCTGTATTCATACCTGGAGTTCAGGTCAGGTTTCGGCATAGGCTTCCGCCACGCGAAGGGCTTCTCCGGTTTCTTCACCTCCCCATAGCTGATCCTGAAAATCCGCCCACTCGTCCGATGCACGCCGGTGCTGTCGTGACATTCGCCAGTGTCGCTCCAGTCGAGGATGAAGCCGCTGCCGTCGGGGCCGGTGCTGATCTCGATGCCTCGGAACCAGGGATCGTCGGTGAGGAAGACATCGGGCTCGTGCTTGCCGACGTAGCCGCTGCCGTTGCGTTCGAGTCGCTCCACATTCGCACGGCGACCATGCATGTTCAGGGTGAAGAGCTTGTT
>JBILPY010000551.1:0-3512 GCA_044373575.1 Prosthecobacter sp.
GACTGGCCTCCTTCATCCGTTGGAGATGATCTTGAGAATAATGAACCCTGAACGCCGTGATCATCGCTCAAGGTGACGCCAAGACTCTGAGGCGCAAAAAACGACGTGCAGACGCTTCGATGGGAACGCTGTCGCGGACACTGAAGGTGGTGCTGTTGTCGATGAGTGTCAGGGTTTGCTCGGGATACCAGGTGAGGAGGTCGTCGCTCGATTCGGCGCTCCAGGTGATGCCGAAGGCGGTCGCGTTTTTGGCGGTGCTGAGGCCCAGATAGCCGCTCGTGGTCGTAGCGGTCCACGGTGTGGGCGACGTTTGAGTCGGAACGGTGCCGAGGGCGTATTCGAGGAGGTTGGTGAAGCTGTCGCCATCGGGATCGGCATCATCGGCGGCGCTGGCGGTGGCTGCGACGGTGCCGAAGTGCTGGTAGCGCCAGGCTTGGCGAGCAGGCGGGGTCCATTGCAGCAAGGTCATCGAGTAGGGCGGCAGTGAGAGCGGCTGCGTGGGATCGAAGCTTGAGAGCGTTTGCGAGGTTGGTGTGACGATATCGGCGGTTTCGTTGTTGTCGGTGATGTTCGCGGAAGTGAGGCGGCGGAGTGTCAAAGCGCCCGCAGGAGCGTTTGGGCCGGTGAAGCGCACGCCGAGCGCATCGGTGCGATGAAGATTGAAGACGACGAGCCCGCGCTGCGTGCCGTTTTGAAAAGCGAAGCTCTGCAAATGGTGGGCTGCGGTGAAGCTTACGCGGTTCATGAGCGGCTGGTTCCAGGTGGGGTCATCGCCGCTGTGCTGTGTGGCAACGAGATCGCCGGCGAGCACGTCGTTGAGCATCTGTATGGCGTGGTAGTGCGGGCGTTTGCGATTGGTTTTGCCCATGTCGAGCACGGAGCCCCACAGCCGCGCGGTGCGGCCATCACCGATCGAGTAGCTGTGACCGGCGAGGGAGAAAAAGACCTGCTCGCGGCAGTTCAGCTCCTTCAGCATGACGAGCATGTGATCTGCCACCGCGATGGCTGCGCCGACGGACGGCGTGAAGCTATCGAGAGCGCTCTGACTGATGCCGCCGGTGGTCGTGTGGAGATTCACTTCATACACATTGACCGGCACGGGACGGCTGGAGCCTTGGAGAAAATCGTGTGTGTAGCGCATGAGGCCGCTCGTGGTGGAGGGATTGAAGCTCCACCACTCCGGCTCGGCGAAGAGCGGACCGAAGAGATCCTCGTTCGTGGCGAAGTTATCCACGCGGTAAGCCATGTAGGGGGCAAGCGTGAAGACGTCATGCTGCGGCGAGGCATTGTGCAGCGCGGAGTTCAACCCGGCGTTGCCGTTTTGGCCGCCGAGGATGCACTGGACCTGCGCGGCGTTGTAATGTGGCGAGGCTTTGATGGCATTGAAGACCTCGCTGGCACGATGGCCGCAGGGCACGGGCTGCGTGATGGCGGCCCCGCGATAGGCACCGTTGTTCCAGTTTTCATTGCCGAACTCGAGATGGATGCGGCTGAAGACCGTCGTCCATGGCGCCGGATGACCGCGTGTGGCTCGCAATGCGCCCATGGGTGTGCCAGTGGAGCCGCCGAGGTATTCCATGAGGTTCGCAGCCTCCAGCGGCGAAAATGGCGCAGGCATGGAATACCATGGATTCGCGCCGAGATGCTCGCAGAGCACGAGATACTCATGCAGGCCGGGCATCATGTTGTTTTCACTCGTCGCATAGACGGAGTAACCGGTGCGCTTGCGGCCAAACAGCGGCGAGAGCGCATTCGCAAGCGAATCACCGACCTGCTGCCAGTTCACATAGCGCAGGATGCCGGGGCGCAAGCCTTCTAGCGTGCTCACCACATCGTCGCGAAACTCGGTGGGATTTGTCGCGCTGCCATCGGTCTGCCGCAGACTCACATCGTCGATAAGGATAGCGCTTTGACCCGTAGCGGAAAGGCCCACGCTGATGGTGCCGGAGGTGCTGACGGCCTCACTGATGGAAAACGGCAGCGAGTAGTCCGCCCACTCGCTCGTGAGCTGCACGGTCTGACCGAGGTAAGGCGTGAGCGAGCCGCGTCGCACGGTGATGAAGGCTCGATTCGCCCCACCGACACCCTTCGCTTTGAAGGCGAGTCGGAACTGGCCATTGAGCCGAATGAAGCCGCTCAGCGTGTCGAATTGACCTGTCACACCAGCTTGTTGACCACTCGTTGCGGCATCGAGTCGGGCGCATTGCTGCCCTGCGGTGCCGGGAGGCAGATCGGCGGTCTCGCTCGTCACCGTGCCGCCACCACCAGCGCTCACGGACCAGCTCGCAAAGGCCGCGCCGCCGCCGGTGCCTCCCACCTCGGTTTTGCGTAGCACCATGTAGTCACCATCCAGCGGAATGCGCACTGGATCGCTGTCGGCAAAAAGATAGGTGGTGCCGAAGGTGCTGCCACTCGGATCATTCGGCGGATTGGCGCGGTCGGGCGCGAGAGAGTTCGTGATCGTGCCGCTGCGGCCCTTCGTGTTGCCAGACGACCAGATGATCTCATACGAAGCCCCTGCCCAGAAGCCGCTGGGCCATTGCGTGAAGGCCTGATCCTCGATGGCACTGCTCGCGGTGCCACCCTGGCCGAGGCGCACGACGGATTGATAAAGCAGCCCCTCGAAGCCCGGATTGCGAAAGAGCAGCTCCTTCATCATCTGGTTCGAGTCGTAGTAGTTGTGCTGCGCGAGGCCGATGCCGAAACGCTGAACGCCAGTGCGCAGCACGGTGCTGTCCACGTTGATGATGGTGTCCGCCCGCGACAGCGTCGCGAGGATGAGGAGGGTGAATAGGATGGTTTTCATGGTGGGATCAGGGTTGGTTTAAAAGGGTGCGCAGACGCGTGCGGGCACGATGCAGCGCGACGCGATGCAGCGCGACGCGATGCAGCGCGACGCGATGCAGCGCGACGCGATGCAGCGCGACGCGATGCGCGGGTGTTTGAGCGCTTGTGGTGCCTTCGAGCAGGCGGCGGTCGCGTTCAGGGAGCTGGCTCAGGGCTTGCGTGAGGTGAGTCATCCGCTCCTTCCGAATGAGCTGGGCATCCGGGGCTGTTTGCGTGCTTGGAGTTTCGTCGAGCAACTCCAAAGCACCGTCTTCAAAGCCAGCGCTGAGCCGGTGACGATGACACCAGTGCCGACGAAGCTTTGCGCAGGTGTTTCGCGCAATCACCGCCAGCCAGTGCGCAAACGGTATACGCGGCTCAAAGCGAGGTAACGAACGAAATACACGCAGAAAGACCTCCTGCACCACGTCCTCCTCCAGCCAGTGCGGTGCGCCCCAAGAGCGTGCCGCGCGGAGCACCTGCGGGCGGTGCTCATTCACCAGCCAGGCCGCCGCGTTTTGATCATGACGGCTGAGCCAGCTCTGAATCGCAATGACAGGATCGTCGAACATGGCGGTGGTGGGTTTGGTGTTCGTTCTCAGTCCTTCTTGCGGGTCAGGATCATGAGATAGGGGCCGGACGAGCGGGTTTTGAAATCGGTGGGCCTCGGCTTGCCGCCATTGGCG
>JBILPY010000552.1:0-3503 GCA_044373575.1 Prosthecobacter sp.
GGGCTTGTGCATTTAAACCAAATTCAGCGGCACGGCGGATGGAGAGGTTGCGGTCAGCGGACTCGATGAGTGTCTTGCTGGGCATGCATCCACGGAGGATGCAGAGGCCGCCGAGCTCAGGCGCTCCGTCGATGATGGCGACGCGGAGGCCCTCAGAATGGGCGGTGCGTGCGGCGGCATAACCGGCACTGCCACCACCGATGACAATGAAGTCAAAGTTGGGGTCGCTCATGCCATTTTGAGCGTCTTCGCACCTTCGTCGATGAGCTGCCAGAAGCCTTTGGACTGGCTGAGGGCTTCGTCTTCACCACCGCCGGGGAGATTGCTGCGGAAGAGGAAGTCGGCGAAGGTGTTTTTGTGCAGGACGCGATGGACGACGATGTGGCCGTCTTTGACGGAGAAGTAGATGCGGTGGTCTCCCGCACGGCAGCGGTGAAATTTTTTACCACCAGATCGCTCGATGGCTCCGAAGCGCTTGCTGAGGATTGCGTCGTCGATGTCCGCAGGCTGGATGTTCAGGGCTTCGAGAAGCTGAAACTGGATTTGAGTCGGCAGGCGGGAGAGCTCAGCGGCGCTGATGTCGTTGAAGACGATTTGGAGCATGAGGATGAGGGTAGAGGCGGCGCGTGAGAACGCAAGCGCGGGGGTGCTGGAGGCTAGCGTGGGGTCACCCCATTGGAACGGGAGGCAGGATCAAGCGAAGTTGATGAAGTCGAGATTCCGCCCCACCAAGGTGCTGTTGCTGAAGTCAGGCTGGAACCGAAGGATGTTGGGGAAGACGGTGGTGAGCTGGGAGTCGGTCAGGCCAAACCATTTGCCGATCATGGCGGCTTTCTGATCGACGGCGGTGGTGGGGATCCAGCGGCCGCGGTTTCCTGTGCAGTCGATGCCACCGTTGACGGTGAGGTCGGGGAAGCGACCAAAAATACGACCGCCCTTCACCGCACCGCCAGCGACAATGCTGGTGCCGCCCCATGCGTGGTCAGAGCCACCAGTCTGGTCGCTCTTATTCGGGGTGAAGGTGCGGTTGAAGTCGGAGGCAGTGAACATCATCACTTTGTCCCACATGCCGATGGCCTTCATGGCATCGGAGAAGGCTTTGATGCTGCGGGAGAGGTTGTTGATGAGGTTGTACTGCCCCTGGTTCGCCGTGGTGGGGTTCGGGATTTGCGAGACGTGGGTGTCCCAGCCGCCGATCTGCACGAAGAAGATCTGGCGCTTGTTGCTCAGCACGCTGCGGCCTGCGATCAAACGGGCGACGACTTTTAGCTGGTTGCTGAGGTCGGTCTGGCCAAAGCCGCCGGGGAACCAGTTGGTCCAATGCGAGTCGAGCGTGGGATTGGGAGCGGCGGATTGGGCAAGTGCGTTGCCGACGAGGCCTTCAGTGTTGCGGGCGCTTTGCGGGACGCCGACGTAGGTCTCATCAAAGAGGCTTTCGTGTGAGGCGGCTAGGATCTGCTCCAGCGCGCGTAGGCGGTAACCAGCACTGGAGTTTTGGTAGTTGGTGCCGCTGAGCGGATCACCCGCCGTGAGGCCGCTGATTCCAGCCAGCGGGTTGTATTTGCTGGCCGGAGTGGCTCCGCCGAGGTAATGCGGGTTGAGGGCGGTGTTGCGCAGTGCGGAGCCATAGGCGGTGCTGGGGGTGCCGCCGCTAAAGCCGGTGAGGGAGCTGACCGCGCCGCTGGTGTTCATGAAGTAGGGCTGCTCCGTGAGGCCGATCTGAAAGCTGTTCGTCCCGGCGATGCTGATGCTGACACCGAGGTCGCCGCTATTCATGCCAGCGACAATTTCGGCGATGCGCCCGCCCCAGCCCTGCGAGAACGGTCTGTCCGGCAGGGATGACTGCCACTGCACCTGCTGGTCGGAGTGGGAGAAAAGCTGTGGCGGCTTGGTGCTGGCGGGGAGCGTGTTGAAGTTCGCGCGCGTGATCTGCTGGGTACCCACAAGGGTACCTATGTTTGCAAAGAAGGCGAGATCCTTGCTGTCATTGAAGAGCGTCCTGAGCGGATAAGCACCAGGATGCAGCGCAAGATTTCCCTGCGTGTAGCCCGGACGTGAGGTGGGGTCAAACTGGCCTGCATTGAGCGGAGCAATGCGGGTGGAGACCTGCGATGTGTCGTTGTTGGTGGTGCCGTTGTAGTAGCCGTTGTTGGCAGCAGGCGAGTAATCAAACTGCGTGTCCGGTATGTTTAGCACACCACGCCCCGCATTGTAGTCGGTGCGTGCAGCCGAACTGCCTGCGGGGATGAGAAAATTATTGGAATCTGCACCGCCGTTCAAGAACACGCAGACGAGGGCTTTGTAGTCTTCACCGGCGCTTTGTGCCGCAGCAGAGCCGACGAGCTTGAACTGTGAAATCGTGTTGACGAGGCTCGTGAGGCCCATTGAGGCACATCCTGTGCGAAGGAGGAAGTCACGGCGATTGGGCTTGGAGCGGTCTTCGGTTTTGCGGAGGAAGATGTTCATGGCGGTGATGCGTGTGAAATTGGACTGGGTAGGACTATTTGGGCCGTTCCGACGGATCAGTGACTGATCAAACCGGGTGCGCCAACGGTCATGAGATACCCACACCAGCGGACGCGGTCGCGGATGTCGGTATTGAAGGTGTCGGTGGGCGGGACTTTGGCGTTGTAGGTGCCTTCGACGGTGTAACGCTTCGTCGCAGGGAGGTCGGTGCCGCCGCTGTGGGCATAGATGGCCTCGATGATAGCCTGGCGGGCATTGACGGGCGGCAGCGGGCTGGGGGCGGTGGCGTGGGGCTCGACGAGGACGGGGAAGCGGGCCTTCATGCTGCCGCCGTTGAACCAGAGGTCCATCTGATCGACGACGGCCTTGCTGGCGGCCCAGTGGGATTGCTGGAGCTTTACATTGTCTGCTGCAGAGGGTGTGGTGGGGTAGGGTGTGGGGATGGCACCACCGTAGAGACCACGCAGTGAGGCGTAGAAGGTGTCGCGGTATTTGAGGATGCTTTCGGTGTAGTCGATGACGATGTTGTCGCGCTGGTTGCTGCCGCCCTGATCGTTGATGAAGTAGCCGTTGCTCTTGCCGATCTGCGGCGGTGGGATGAAGACCATGGGCGGATAGAGTGTGATGGTCACGTTGGTGCCCTCAGGTGGCTGGGTGTTGAGCTTGATGAGGATGCTGTCTGGCGCTCCGCCCTCAGTGACGACGGTATCGGTGCCGCCAACGTGGGCGACATCGACGCTGGCGGCGTCGTTGTCCCAAACGGGCACGGTGAGCGTGGCGACGCTGGCGTTTTGATAGAGCGGATCACTGCTGGCGACGCTGTGGGTAATGAGGCCGTTGTGCGTGATGGCTTCGACTGCGGCGTCGTCCACGGCGGTGATGGTGAGGGTCTTCGGTGCCCAATCAGCCGGGGTGAAGGTCAGTGTGCTGTTGGAGAGGCTGAGCTGAGAATTCGCGGTGGCAGTGATGACCACGTCGGAGATCGGCGCATGGCTCAAACTGAGTGTGTAGGTATCCGTGACTCCATTTTCGTTCGT
>JBILPY010000553.1:0-3501 GCA_044373575.1 Prosthecobacter sp.
CGTGAAAGCTGATCTTCTCGCCCGCCTTCACGCTGGTTCGCGAGCAATAACCTTCAATCCACGGGCAGCGATACTTCGTCTTCGGATCAACACCTGTCTTGGTCAGCATCCAGTCGCGCGTTCCAGTCTTCGCATTTTCCTTTTGGATCACATCGGATGTTCCCGATGCATTCGCAGCGAGTCCGATCTGGGCCGACATTGCAAGAGATCCGGTTGTGGTGATGAACTGTCTCCGGTTCATCAGCGATGAGTTAGGCATGACCGGTTTCATGGCGGCAGTTTTTTAGTTTCACCGGTCGCTGGCCGGAATGAATTTTTGCGCAGCGAGCCACTTGAGGGCGGCGGCTTTCCACTGCTCCCAGAGCGGGCCTTTGCAGCCGTTGAGGCCGTGGCCGCCGGTGGGGAGTTCGAGCAGTTCGACGGGGACATCGTGCTGCTTCAGCGCGGCGACGAACTGGCGGCTGTTTTCGGGCGGCACCGGTTTGTCGTCGATTGCGTGGGCGAGGAAGGTGGGCGGAGTTTCAGCGGTGACCTGGGTTTCGTTTGAGTAGAGGCGCACGAGGTCCGGCAAGGCGTTGGAGCCGATGAGCTTTTCTTTGGAGCCGGTGTGCGTGAACTCGCCCATCGTGACGACGGGATAAACGAGCCAGCCAAAGTCGGGACGGCAGCTCAGGCGCTCGATTGAATCGGTGTTCGCAGCATCGCCTGCATTGAAATGCGTGAGCGCAGTCGAGGCGACGTGACCACCTGCGGAGAAGCCTAGAATGCCGATGCGCTGCGGATTGATCTTCCAGGCGACGGCATTCGCACGAGTGAGGCGGATGGCGCGCTGAGCATCAAGCAGCGGCACCTGATGTCGCAACTCCGGCAGGCGATACTCAAGAATGATGCAGGCGATGCCATGCTCGTTGAGCCATTGCGCGATGGGATAGCCCTCGCGGTCGGTGACGTGGCGGATGTAACCGCCGCCTGGGCAGAGCACGATGGCTGCGCCGTTCGCTTTGTCGGCAGGCGCGAGGAAGACTTCGAACTCTTTGGAGCAGTCTTCGGTCTTGCCGTCGCCGATGGGCGCTTTGCCAGCGGGCCAAAGCGGGACGCGGTGAGTGGGTGTTGGTTTGGCGACCGGGGTTGCGGATTGCGCGAGCAGACCTGAGCCGATAGCAAAAAGGGCGGCGAGAGCGAGAGCGGCTGTTCTTTTCATGACGTGGGATTCTGTGTGTGATGATCGAGGGGAAACAAGCATCGGATGCCGATGATCAAAGCGACTGCCACTGCAAGGTAGGCGAGTGCGGTGATGGAGAGCAGCCTGTCGATCCCGAGCGTCTGCTTCCACATCCCGCCGAACAGCGTGGCGAAGCCGGACATGATGGCGCCGAAGAAATTGAGCACGCCGACGGCGGTGGCGCGTGCGTCACCTGAGACGACATCGAAGGCGGCGGGGAAGATGTTCGCGATGAAGAGGCCGCTGAAGAGGCCGAAGCCGGTCGCGGCGATGCGCGTGACGAGAAGCGTGTCACTGTTGCCAAGCAGGTGGATGCACGGCGCGGAGAGAGCGAGGCCAGCCACCATGAGCCAGAAGCGCGCGGCTTTGGTGCGATGAAAGAGAGCATCGGCGATCATGCCGCCACCAATCACGCCAACGAAGGTGGCCGTTTGTAGGAAGGCGGTGGCGTTGAAGGCAGCGTCGGCTTGATTGAGCGAAAACTTGTCGTGCAGGAAGGCCGGGAGCCAGCCGTATAGCAGCCAGATGCCAAAGACGAACACAGGAAACACGATGCACAGCAGCATGAAGGTACGTGATCGACCCAGCGCGGTGAAGGTGATGCCCGCCGTCGTCGCGGCCTTGTCCGTCTGCGGTTCCTCGACACGTCGCAGAAACGCAAAATAGGGCAGCGCATACAGCACGCCCACCGCACCGAGCGCAAAGAACGCCTCGCGCCATTGGCCGCGATCGGCCATCCAGCCGCCGAACCAACTGCCTGCCACCGTTCCGGCGATCTGCCCGGTCATGAGCATCGAGACAGCGCGTGAACGTCGTGCAGCCGGATACGCGCTGGCGGTGAGCACGACGGCGCTGGACATGTAGAGCGACTCCGAGACGCCCATCGCTGCTCGCATTGCCAGCAGCATCGCACCTGAGGCTACGAGTCCAGTGCCGATGGTGACGATGCTCCAGACGACGAGGCTGAACACTACGAGCAGTCGTTTCGAAAAACGATCACCGAGATAGCCGGAGATCGGGCAGCCGAAGGCATAGACCCACAGGAACATCGCGCCGACGAGGCCGAGTTCCTGGTCCGTCATTTTCAGATCGGCCTTCAGCGATGGAAACATCGAGAAGACTGCCTGGCGGTCGCAGTAGTTCAGGAAATACGCGAACCACATGAAGGCGACGAGCGCGCCGGCTGACTTCGCCTTGCTCATGCGCGTAGAACCTCGCGCTCGCTGACTTGTCTGGCGATCACGGCGACGCAATCGCCCTGCTGGGTGAGGCACGGGGCGCGCATGGTGATGAGATAACCTGCACTCTGCGCGATGATTTCCTCCGGCGCTCGATCAGGACGCTCCAAGTGATGAATCCAGCCGACGATCTGGCCCTTCTTTACTTTGGCTCCGAGGTCCATGGTGACTTCGAAGATGCCGGACTCAGGCGCGAGGATGTAGTCCTCGCGATTCGTAGCCTGAGTGATGATCGCGGGTGCCTTGCGCGGCTGTTCGCAGCCTTTGAGTGCACCGACATGGGCGAGCACGTTACGCAGACCACTTTGGGCGATGCGATGCACGCTAGCGGGAATACACTCACCGCCGCCGAGTTCGGTGGTGATGACAAGCTTGCCCTGATTCTCAGCTTCCACCGGCAGCAGGCCAGTGCCTGCGATGTCGGCATAGATGAAGCAGAACTCCGTGCCCCAGGCGAGCATGGCGGCAAATATCTTCGCCCGCTGCTCACGATCCGGCACGAGATGCATGTGCGAACACGGCACGAACTCCATGCTGCGCCCGCCGCTGTGGATGTCGATCACCACATCACTGATCGGAAACAGCACCGTGCGCAGGTAGTGCGCGATCTGGCTGGTGACCGGACCCTCAGCATCACCGGGAAAGGCGCGATTCATGTTCATGCCATCGATTGGCGACAAGCGCGTTGCGGCACGAGCGGCAGGCAGGTTCAATGATGGAATGAGAATAATGCGGCCACTGACCATCTCGGGCGTCAGCTCCCGTGCGAGTTTCATGATGGCGATCTGGCCCTGATACTCGTCGCCATGATTGCCTCCGAGCACGAGTGCCGTCGGCCCTTCGCCGCGTGCGACGATGGTGATGGGGATCATCACATTCGCCCAGCCTCCGAGGTTGTGGGAATATGGGACTTGGAGGAAGCCCTGCTGCTTGCCCGGTTTGTCGAGATCGAGGGAGGTGATGACCATGGGGAGAAACTTTGAGCCTCAGGCCAGGATGCCCTTCACGACATCGCCATACACATCCGTGAGCCGGAAATCG
>JBILPY010000788.1:0-3499 GCA_044373575.1 Prosthecobacter sp.
GTACTGTTCTTCGGCTTCACGAAGTTCGACTTCAGTCAGCAACTGGCCACGCATGAGCGGTGTGCTGCCGACATCGACGACCATGTAGTCTTCATAATAAATGACGCGCTCCAGCGAACGGGCGGTCATGTCGAGCATGAGGCCGATGCGGGAAGGCATGCATTTGTAGAACCAGATGTGGGTCACCGGCACGGCCAGTTCGATGTGGCCCATGCGCTCACGGCGCACGCGGGAGAGAGTCACTTCGACGCCGCAACGGTCGCAGATGACGCCCTTGTGCTTGATGCGCTTGTATTTGCCGCAGGCACACTCCCAGTCACGGGTGGGCCCGAAGATACGTTCGCAGAACAGGCCGCCCTTTTCGGGTTTGAAGGTGCGGTAGTTGATGGTTTCGGGGTTCTTCACTTCCCCTGAGGACCAGGAGCGGATGCGATCCGCCGAAGCGATGCAGATCGACACGAAGTCGAACTCCTCGCCATTGGTTTTTTCCCCGAAGATTTCTTTCAAGCTCAAATCAGCGCTCATAGTAATGGTGGTGCGTTAAGGTTTACCGGCTTGGGTTCAGTGTGTAGAATTAAGCGGTGAAACGCTCGATGACTTCGACCTCAGCGTCTTGGTTGGAGCGCTTGTGGACTTTCACATCGAGACCGAGGGACTGCATTTCCTTGATCAAAACGTTGAAGGATTCCGGTGTGCCGGCTTCCAGTGCATGGTCACCCTTCACGATCTGTTCATAGATGCGTGTACGTCCCTGAACATCGTCAGACTTCACAGTGAGGAGTTCCTGGAGCGTATAAGCTGCACCGTAGGCTTCCAGTGCCCACACCTCCATTTCACCGAAGCGCTGACCACCATACTGTGCCTTACCACCCAGCGGCTGCTGCGTGACGAGCGAGTAAGGTCCGACAGCACGAGCATGGATCTTATCAGCGACAAGGTGTCCTAGCTTCAGCATGTAAATGTAACCCACGACGACATCAAGATTGAAGGCTTCGCCAGTGCGTCCGTCGATGAGCTTGGATTTGCCGTTGAGGCCCATCCACTCATATCCGGGGACTTTCTTGGCGTCCTTGATGTATTCCATGATTTTGGATTCGGGAATGCCATCGAAAACCGGCGTGGCGATCTTCATGCCGAGCGCCTTGCAGGCGAGACCAAGGTGGGTTTCAAGAACCTGACCGACGTTCATTCGTGACGGCACGCCCAGAGGGTTCAGGACGATGTCCACTGGAGTTCCGTTTTCGAGGAACGGCATGTCTTCCTCAGGAACGATGGTGGCGACAACGCCCTTGTTACCGTGGCGACCGGCCATCTTATCACCGACACTAAGCTTACGCTTGGAAGCGACGAAGACGCGGACCAGCTTCACGACACCATCTGCGGCACCATCTTCGCTGGTCTCAATACGGTCGAGATTGCGCTCACGCTCCATGTCGGCATCAGCGAACTTCTGTTCGAAGCTCTGGATGATGTCGAAGATCTTATTACGGATCGGGCTGGGGTCGATTTCAACGGAATCATAGCTTTCGGCGAGCTTACGAAGAAGAGTCTTGGTGATCTTCTTGTTGGCACCGAGGATGATTTCGCCGGTCTGACCGTTGACCACATCGAGCGGGATCTTCTCATTGAGAAGGATGTCACTGAGTTTCTCGGTGAGCTGCTCGGTGAGGTCTTCCTTCTTTGTGCGGTAGTCTTCTTCGATCTGCTTGATCTGCTTTTTGGCTTCAGCGGGGGAGAGCTTTTCCTTCTCTTCACCTTTGTTCTGATTGCCACGGGAGGCAATGCGGACATCCATCACGATACCAGCGCAACCGGAAGGCACGCGGAGGGAGGTGTCCTTCACGTCGGCGGCTTTCTCGCCGAAAATAGCGCGTAGGAGGCGCTCTTCAGGAGCGAGTTCGGTCTCGGATTTCGGAGTGATTTTGCCGACGAGAATATCGCCAGGCTTCACTTCGGCACCGACACGGACAACGCCGTCTTGATCGAGGTTCTTGAGAGCCTCATCACCGACATTCGGGATGTCTCGGGTGATTTCTTCAGGCCCAAGCTTGGTGTCACGAGCTTGGACTTCGAAGTCTTCGATGTGGATGGATGTATAGATGTCCTCGCGGGAGACACGACGGCTGATGACGATGGCATCTTCGAAGTTGTATCCATTCCAAGGCATGAACGCGACGAGCATGTTCTTGCCGATTGCGAGTTCGCCCTGATCAGTACAAGGACCGTCAGCGATGACGTCACCCTTTTTGATCTTCTGTGCACGGCTGACGAGCGGGCGCTGGTTGATGCAGGTGCCAGCGTTTGAGCGACCGAACTTGCGGAGCATATACACGTAGATGCCAGCTTCGGGGTCGGTTTTACACGACTTGGTTGGGTTGGCCAGGAAGTCCTTCTCGCTGCAAGGCAGGTGCCCGTCCTTGGTGACGATAATGACATCAGCTGTAGCTGCGGCCACGGTGCCGTTGGCATCGGCGACGATGACGGCACGGGAGTCACGAGCGGCTTTGCCTTCCATACCGGTGCCAACGAGCGGAGCTTCGGCTTCAAGGAGTGGTACCCCCTGACGTTGCATGTTCGAACCCATGAGGGCTCGGTTGGCATCATCGTGCTCGAGGAAGGGAATCAAGTTCGCCGCGATGGAGACGAGTTGTTTGGGGGACACGTCCATGAGCGTGGGTTTCGTAGGCTCGACTTCAAGGAAGTCGCCACGATAACGGACGGTCACTTTGTTGCCGCTGAAGCGGTTGCCTTCGCCGATAAGGTTGTTTGCCTGGGCGATGTGATGATTCTCTTCCTGGTCAGCAGTAAGATATTCAATTTTGTCCGAAACGATGCCGTCTTTGACAGGGCGGTAGGGTGTCTCGATGAATCCAAATTCGTTGATGCGAGCGTAGGTTCCGAGCGAGTTGATCAGACCGATGTTCGGACCTTCCGGAGTCTCAATTGGGCAGATACGACCGTAATGAGATGGGTGAACGTCTCGAACTTCAAAGCCGGCACGGTCGCGGTTCAGACCGCCAGGCCCAAGGGCGGAAAGACGACGTTTGTGGGTCAGTTCGGCCAGAGGATTGATCTGATCCATGAACTGGCTAAGCTGACTGCGTGCGAAGAAGTCACGCACGACGGCGGCGAGCGCCTTCGGATTGACGAGCTTGCCGGGAGTCATGACATCCATGCTCACGTCGAAGAGTGTCATGCGTTCCTTCACGAGTCGCTCGGTGCGGGCCAGACCAACACGGCATTGATTAGAGAGAAGCTCACCCACGGCACGCACGCGGCGGCTGCCGAGATGGTCGATATCATCAAGGAGACCTTCACCCGCGCGGAGCTTAAAGAGATAGCTCATGGCAGAAACGACATCGTTCGGGTCGAGGACGCGGACGTTGGTGTCGGTCTTGAGAGTGAGCTTCTGATTGATCTTGTAACGGCCCACACGAGTGAGGTCGTAGCGCTTGGGATCAAAGAAGAGACGCTTCACAAGCGCCTTTGCGTTTGGCAC
>JBILPY010000554.1:0-3497 GCA_044373575.1 Prosthecobacter sp.
CGGGGCTGGTGATGGCTTTCAGGTTCTTGCGTGCGGCAAGCAGGGCAGCCTCGTTGAGAAGGTTGGCCAGTTCCGCGCCGGAGAATCCTGGGGTGCCGCGAGCGATCTTGGAGAGGTCAGCGCTTTCGGCGAGCTTCACTTTGCGGGCATGGACGCGGAGAATTTCTTCGCGGCCTTTGACATCGGGGAGGTTGACGGTGACCTGACGGTCGAAACGTCCGGGACGCAGCAGGGCGGGGTCGAGCACGTCAGCGCGGTTCGTGGCGGCGATGATGATGATGCCCTCCTGGGTGTCGAAGCCATCCATCTCGACAAGCAGGGCATTGAGCGTTTGCTCGCGTTCGTCGTGGCCTCCGCCCATGCCGTGGCCACGGTGACGTCCCACGGCGTCGATTTCATCGATGAAGATGAGGCAGGGAGCATTTTTCTTTCCTTGTTCGAACATGTCACGCACGCGGCTGGCTCCGACACCGACGAACATTTCGACGAAGTCCGACCCGCTGATGCTGAAGAATGGCACATCGGCCTCTCCAGCAATGGCTTTGGCGAGGAGTGTCTTGCCTGTGCCTGGAGGGCCGGTCATGAGGACGCCCTTGGGAATCTTGCCGCCGAGGCGCTGGAATTTTTTCGGATCTTTGAGGAACTCGACGATCTCCTGCACTTCGTCCTTCGCTTCTTCGACACCCGCCACGTCTTTGAAAGTGACCTTGTTTTTGTCTTGAGACATCATCTTCGCGCGGCTCTTACCGAAGTTCATGGCACCGCGTCCGGCTGTCTTGATTTGCTGGCGCACGAGAAAGAAGATGAGAACTAGCACCAGCATGATTGGCAGCATGGAGACGAGCACTGCGCTCATCTGATCGTTGTCATACTTTGGCACGAGCACGAGATTATGCTTCGTGAGCAGGGCCTGTAGTTCCTCTTTCTGATATTGGATGGAGACCGGCACATTGAACTTCACATTGTTCTTCTTCGCTACGGTGGTGATTGGCGTAGTTGGTTTGGTCTCAGGCTCAATGGGAGCCTCCTCGGGCTTCAGTCCGACCTGTTCCGTGAGCTTGCTACGCAGGGCATATCCTTCGATGATTTCGGCATTGGTCGTGTCCTTCTGGATTAATATCAGGTCCTGATCACGGTCAATGAGGTCATCCTCAACCAACTTTTTGAAGTCCTTGTAAGTGATGTTTTGGGAGCGGGTGGCCTCTTTGCCCACGACGAGGGCGGAGCCGACGAGCAGGACCACGACTGAGAGCAGTAGGAAGCCTTTCCAGTTGAATTGCGGCTCCTGATTGCGCCGGTTGGGTCCATCGTTGCGTGGGGTTGGGTCGTCAGACATGTTGAGAAAGGGGGGGCTTGGAAGGAAGTTACGTCGGGCGAGCTTACACGCCGCGATTTGTTTTTGCAAAAGAGGTTTCCGCACCTGTTTGGAGTGGGGAAACCAAGGATGAGAACGTCATTTCTGCCGCTGTCTAACCGCTTCAAAGAGGCAGACACCTGTGGCGACGGAGACGTTCAGACACGGCACCTTGCCGCTGCGGCTCATGGGGATGTTTACCAGGAAGTCGCACAGCTCGCCAGTGAGGCGGCGCATGCCCTCTCCTTCGGCGCCCATGACGATGGCGATGGGGCCTTTGAGATCGACCTGATAAACGGACTGCTTTGCCTCGTCCGCTGTGCCAACGATCCAGACGCCTAGATCCTTCAGTCTCTCCATGGCTCGGGCGAGGTTCGTTACGCGCACGAGTGGCACGCTATGCGCGCCACCGCAGGAGACGCGCACGACGGTCTCGGTGATTGGGGCGGATTTATCTTTCGGCATGATCACGCACACGCAGCCCGCCGCATCGGCGGAGCGCAGGCAGGCACCGAGATTGTGCGGATCCTGGATGCAGTCGAGGATGAGCACGAGAGGGTCGGGCTTATCCTCCAGCAGGCTGGGAAGATCAGCCTCTTCATAGAGATGCGGCATCGAAGCGCTGGGCGAGACGTGACGGTTCTGGCGGGCGACAGGTGGAAGCTTTGGCATGGCGTATCGTAGTTTGGAGAGAGTTCAGCCCACGAACCTTTCGCGCAAGTGGCGCAGGTGGTGGCGGGCATCGGTAGGTTTGGCGGTGGCGAGCTGCATGATGTCACCTGGCAGGGGTGTGCCTCCATGGGTGTGGACGTTTTTGCGCAACCAGACCAGTAGCGGTGCATAGTCTCCACGGTCAATGGCGGAAGCGATATGGCGCTGCTTTCGTGCGGCTGTGAAAAGTTGGGCCGCATTCAGGTTACCCATCGTGTAAGTGGCGAAGTAGCCCAGCCCGCCCATGCTCCAATGGATGTCTTGCAGGCAACCCATCGAGGCATCCGGGGGTGTCATACCGAATAGTTCTGCAAAGAGCGCATTCCAGGCTTCGGGTATATCTTTGACGGCCAGATCACCGCGCACCATGCGGCGTTCGATTTCAAAGCGCAGCAGGATGTGGAGGTCGTATGTGGCTTCATCCGCCTCCACGCGGATGAAGGAATACTCCGAACGGTTGATCGACGCCATGAAGGCATCCAAACCGACCTTCCGAAGGCGGGGAAAGATCTCAGCCGTACGTGGTAGCCATTTCTCCCAGAAAGCACGTGAGCGCCCCACATGGTTCTCCCAAAGCCGGCTCTGGGACTCATGGATGCCCAGTGAGCACGCGCGTCCGGACGGCAGTCCGAAGTCCTCCCCCGGCAAGCCCTGCTCATACAGTCCATGACCCGCCTCGTGTAGTACACCGAAGAGAGATGAGGTGAAGTCCTTCTCATCGTAGCGCGTCGTCAGACGCACATCGCGAGGCCCCAGAGTTGTGCAGAAAGGATGCGCTGTGGTATCGATCCGCCCTGCTTCGAAATCAAAGCCGATGCTCGCGGCGATTTCGGCATTGAGTTGCTGCTGTTTCGCTACTGGATAGTTCCCACGCAGGAGATCGGCTTTGACTGATTCCCCCCGCTCCACCGCTGCGCGGGCGATCTGGGTGAGGTCGGGCTTCAGTTTGGCAAACAGCGCCGCCACTTCCAGCGTGCGTGCCCCACGCTCATAGGTGTGCAGTAGGGCGTCGTAGGGTTCATCGGCGTAGCCCCAGAGATCGGCTTTTCGTCGGGCGATGCTCAGCAACTTCTCCAAATGCGGTGAAAAGAGGGCGAAGTCCGCCTTTTTCCGTGCCTCCATCCAGGCGTGCTTCGCGTGTGCCGTGAGCTCGCTTTCCTCTATGACGAGGCGGTTGGGGATCTTTGCATTGCGCTCATACTCCTCTGTCAGCACACGCAGATTGGCTACTGACTTCGGATCACGCAGTCGGGCCGAATGCGCCTGAGCCAGTAGCTTTTGCATCATTCTCCCTGTGGCCAGAGCGTGCGCTTTGCCACTTAGCCAGGACATCTGCCTCGCACGGAAGGCCAATGCCTTTGCTGGCATGTAGGTTTCTTGATCCCAAGAGAGGACGGACTCCGTGGAGGCTAGCAGGGAGACTTCGCGCACA
>JBILPY010000556.1:0-3493 GCA_044373575.1 Prosthecobacter sp.
TCCTCCTATTTTCTCATACTTCACCTTCACGAGCTGAGCCTAGTTTTTGATGATGTTGAGGGCGTGCGCGCGAGTTTCGACTCACGGGCAGTTCGTCTTCAAACTTTTGGAGGTGGGGTGGATTTGTTGATCACGGCAATGGCGGGCTTGGCAGTGTATTGCTGCTTACTGTGATTTTTTTCGCGCGCTCGTTTCGAGAGTTCATGCTGCGGCCTCAAAACCCAGTCAGCGTCGGCCTAATACTATTCTTCGATGCCAACTCGATCCAGTCGATCTCCGCCGTCTCCTCCTGCATCGGCAAATACAGCCGCACGATGCCCAGCGGGCCTTCGGCGGGCAGTTCGACGGTGATCTCTTCCCAATCGCCGCCTTGGAGCGTGAAATCGACGCGTTGCTGTTGGCTGCCGACACCGCCTGGCAGCCAGTCGAAGTGGCTGGAGCCGGCCTTGGCCTTGATGCGGAACTTCGCGGTCGTTGGCCCGCCGTGTTTGCCTGCGGCGAAACCAAGGAAGCACTCAGAGCCGATGTTCGTGAGGCGCAGGATGCCGTCTTTGACCGAGGCTTGGCAATCGCGGGCCTTCCAGCCTTGCAGCGCGGGATCGCCATCGTCTTTGCCTTTGGCGGCGGGCTTCGCGGGCGCTTTGGCTTTGCCCTTCGGCTGCTGCTTGCCTTCGAGTTCGGGGCGATACTTCGCCGGATCAAACGCCGGGTTCGGCACGGGCACGACGGCCTTCGTGTCGGTGAGGAAGCCTTCGATCAAAGCATCGAGTTCCGCCACGAGTTCGGGCTTCTGCGCGGCGAGGTTGTTCTTTTCGCCGAGATCGTCGCGTAGGTTGAAGAGCAGATGACGATGCGCGCCCTGTTCGCCGCCGTGGAAGATGCGGATGAGCTTCCAGTCATCGCGATGCACCGAAACCGCCGGCGGAAGCCAGTCCGGCACGCCCGGATTGTGCGGGAAGTATTGGAAGACCGCTTTGCCAGCCAGCGAATCGCCTTTCAGCGCAGGTAGGATGCTGTGGCCGTCGAATCGCTGCCCTTCGGTTGGTTTGAGCGCGAGCGCTTCGAGCAACGTGGGGTAATAATCCTCGCTCTGGATGATCGCATTACTGCGGCTGCCCGGTTGGGCGATTCCAGGCCACACGACGACTCCGGGCACCCGCGTGCCGCCTTCAAACATCGTCGCCTTGCCGCCTCGCAACGGGCGGTTGCTGGTGGGCGTGGTGCCATCGACTTCGTTGTACATGTTGCCACCGTTGTCGGCGGTGAAGATGATGATCGTGTTGTCGGCCAGTTTGAGCCGGTCGAGACCATCGAGCAGCGTGCCGATGGCGTCGTCCATGCTCTGGATCATCGCCGCGTAGGTGGGGCTTCGCTGCGCATCCTTCGGGTCGATGCGGCCGCGATGCTTCTCGATGTTCGCCTTCTTCGCATCAAAGGGCGCATGCACGCTGAACATCCAGTAGTTCATGTAGAAAGGCTTGTCCTTCGTCTGCTCCATCCACGCCACTGCCTCCGCCGCCATGCGGTCCTCGATGTGTTCGCCGGGCGACTTCTCTTTGAAGTTCGCAAACTTCCATGGCGCGACAAAACTGCCCGCAGGCCCTGGCCCCGGATGATGCGGCAGATCGACATCAAACCCCTGCTGCAGCGGCGAATACGGCTCCGGCCCGAGATGCCACTTGCCAAAATGCGCCGTGGCATAACCCGCGTCCTTCAGCGTCTCCGCCAGCGTCCGATACTCCGTCTTCAAACGTGTCACCGGCTCCGGCTGGATTGCCTTTTGATCCACCGGAGCCTTTTTGCCCGTCGTCGCCTGCAAGACGACCCGCGGCTCGTGGCAATTCGGCACCGTGATGCCCGTGCGTGCCGGACTCAGCCCCGTGAGCAACGCCGACCGCGTCGGCGAGCACAACGGACTCGCCGAATACGCCCGAGTGAAGGTCATTCCGCGCTTCGCCAGCCGTTCGACATTCGGCGTCTGGTAGAGTGTCGTCGTGCCATACAGCGTCGTGTCACTCCAGCCGAGATCGTCGGCGAGAATGACGATGACGTTCGGTCTGTCCGTCGAAGCCTTGGCGGAGTCGGGCTGCGCCGAAAATGACGAATGCAGAATGGTGAATGACGAAACAATGAGTAGGAGAAGAGGCTTCATGGCAAAGAGACGGCTTTGAGATGTGTTGCGAGACGTTCACGCATCCGCGTCATGCGTTCGGCCTGTGCAGGTTGCTTGGCGACGTTGTGGAGTTCATCAGCATCGGTGCGGAGGTCGTAGAGGAGTTCTTCGCCGCCATCCCAGGCGATGTAGCGAAAGGCATCCGTGCGCAGGCTATGGCCGCGTTGTTTCGTGTGCGGGGCGATCATGGTGCTGATGGCCACCTGCTTTCCTTTGGCGGTGGGATCATCGAGCATGGGTTTGAGGCTGCGGCCTTGGAGGTGCTTCGGCTTGGGCAATCCGGCGAGATCGCAGAGCGTGGGGTAGATGTCCACCTGCTCTGCCAATCCGCTGCGGGCACCGGGCTTCACACCGGGCGCGGCGATGATGAGCGGCACATGATTCGCCCCTTCAAAGAGCGTTTGTTTGGCCCACAGGCCGTGTTCGCCGAGTTGGTAGCCGTGATCGCCGGTGAGCACGATGATGGTGTTTTCGTCGAGATGCAGCTCGCGGAGCTTTTCGAGCACGCGGGCGATTTGCGAGTCCACAAAGCTCGTGGAGGCCAGGTAGGCTTGCAGCGCATCTCGGGCTTCATCGCGTGTAGGAGCGGCGTAGCGGAAGACGTTGTTGTTGGGCCGTAGCGAGGCTTTCGGCAGTTGCGTGAGGTCTTCGCCTCCTTCGCGATAAAACGGCGGCAACGTGAGCTGGGTCTTGTCGATGGCCTCAAAGAACGACTTCGGAGCCACAAACGGCGTGTGCGGCCGGATGAAGCCCACGGCGAGGAAAAACGGCTTCGCCTTGAACTGCTCCAGCGTCGCGATGGCATCATCGGCGATAGCGTAGTCGGTGAAATCCGCCGCTGGCCGCGATGAGGCCGCGTAAGTGCGGTTGTAGCCCTCGCCTTTGGCCTTCGAGCGCGGTTTGTCGTCGGGATCGTTCGCCTTTTTGGCCTCGACTAGAATTTCGTTGTCCCTGTGCAACGCGGAGCCGAGTTCGACATCGAGCTTCGTCTTCGGATCAGGCACATGGAAGACCTTGCCCACACGCCCCGTGGCATAGCCGTTGTTTTTGAAGTGCTGCGGCAGCGTCACCTCGTCCGGCAGCGCTTTTCGCAAGCTCGTGCTGAGATCCATCACGCCCGTCTTTTCCGGATAGCAGCCGGTGAGAAACGAACAGCGCGAGGGATTGCACAACGCGAACTGCGTGTAGGCATGCTCAAACCGCACACCACGCGCCGCCAGCGCATCCATCCCCGGCGTGCGGACACTTGGATTGCCGTAGCAGCCCAATGTCGTTGTGAGGTCATCGACGATGATGAAGAGGACGTTTGGCTTTCGCTCG
>JBILPY010000254.1:0-6279 GCA_044373575.1 Prosthecobacter sp.
CGCGAACGCCACGCCAATGTGCGCAGCGGCGATCTCAGCTATCCCTGCCGGGCCATCCGCACGAAGGATTTTCTCTACATTCGCAATCTGCGCCCAGATCGCTGGCCTGCAGGCGACCCTGAACTGCATTTCGCCGTCGGTCCCTTTGGCGATGTGGATCCCACGACGACGAAGCAGCACATCCTCGATCGTCGCGACGAGGCTGCGATGAAGCGCTTCTTTGACATCAACTTTGCCAAGCGACCCACCGAGGAACTTTACGATCTGCGCCGAGATCCCGATCAGATCCAAAACCTCGCTACTGATCTGGAGCTAGCCGTAACAAAGGCCAAACTCGCCGCTCAGGTCGATGCATGGATGCAAGAGACGAAAGATCCGCGAGTCGATCCTGCTTACGATGCCTGGGATCGTTATCCCTACTTCGGTGGAAGGGCGAAAGTGCCGTGATTCACGTGCCTCCGGACTGCATCGCCCGGAACTTGCCCGGTGCCATACCCGCATACCGACTAAAGTGCCGCGTGAAGGCGCTCTGATCACACCAGCCTGTTTCGATCGCGATGTCGGCTAACGGTTGATCCGTTTCCCGCAGCAGCCGCGTCGCTTCATCTAAGCGCAGCTTGTGCAGCAGTTGCAGCGGACTCATCTGGAAAAGCCGCTGCACACGCTGCTCGAACTGATACACGCTCAATCCCGCTTTCGTGGCGATGTCCTCGATGCGCAGGCTCTCGGTGTAGCGTGTCTGCATAAGCCGCAGCGCAGAGGCCAGCTCGGCAAAGCCGGTCGCTTTGTCGCTGGGGGCGTTCAAATCGCGCGAGATGCCGGTCACGCCCACGATGCGGCCATTCGCGTCACGCAGCGCGTGTTTCGTGGTCAGGCACCAGCCCGCTTTGCCACCGGGGTAGATGTGCAACTCCAGCTGATGCTCCACGCGCTTGCCCGTTTTTAGCACCAGCTCGTCCTGGCGGGCATAACTGGCAGCCAGCGGTGCGGGATAGACCTCGGTGGGCTTTTTGCCAATGAGCTTCGTTTTGTCACCGCCAGCACAGCGTGCCGCCATGGTCTGATTCACGACCACATAGCGCCCATATGCATCCTTGATGAAAAAGACGACATCTGGCAGCGCATCGAAAAGCGCCTCCGTGACGGCGTGCTCCATGAAAAGGTCGTTGGTGGCCATGAATTGGCTGAAATGGCAGGTTCACGGCCAAAAAGCAATCAAGAGCGCACCCGATTCCTGATTCATGAATGCTGACTCATGAATCAGCCATCCAACATCTGGTCCGGTGTCTTCCCGGCCGTCCTCACTCAGTTGCACCAGGATCAGTCGCTCGACCTCGCGGCCTCCGCACGTCATTGGCAGGCACAGATCGACGTCGGTGTGTCCGGTTTAATCGTGTGCGGCTCGCTGGGTGAAAATCAGTGTCTTCAGCCCGATGAAAAACGTGCGGTGGTGAAGCACGCCGTCGAAGTGGCCGCTGGCCGCGTGCCGGTCATCAGTGGCGTGGCGGAGATGAATACCCGCAGCGCCGTGAACTACATGCAGGACTGCGAAAAACTCGGTGCATCCGGCTTCATGATCATGCCGCCCATGGTTTACAAGAGCGACCCGCTTGAAACTCAGCACTGGTTCCGCACCCTCGCCAAAGCCACACCACTGAGCTGGATGCTCTACAACAACCCCGTCGGCTACTACACCGATGTCACGCCGGAAATGTTCGTCGAACTCGCCGACATACCGAACCTGCACGCTATCAAAGAGAGCAGCTCGAACACCCGCCGCATCACTGAGCTACGCAATCAAACCGGCAACCGCTACTGCATCTTCACCGGTGTGGACGATCTCTTCTTGGAGTCTGCCATCCTCGGCATCGACGGCTGGGTTTGCGGCAGTGGCATCGCTTTCCCGAAAGAGAACCAGCAGCTCTGGGACCTCGCACAAGCCGGCCGCTGGGACGAATGCCGCGCACTCTACAGCTGGAGCCAACCGCTGATGAAGCTCGATACGCACCTCCACTTCGTGCAATACATCAAGCTCCTCTGCCAGGAGACTGGTCTCGGTGCTGAGTGGGTGCGCGAGCCGCGCCTGCCCCTCGTCGGCGCCGAGCGCGAGCAGGTGCTGAAGATCATCCGCGAGGCGCTGGCGAAAAGGCCCGCGTGTTGATTGGAGAGCTTTGGCTGTTTGCGGGCAAAAGTGCTCAGTGCTCAGTCTTCGGATCAAAAAACTGCGCACTGCGCACTGCGCACTGCGCACTTCCACCGTTGCACTCCGCGCCGCCCCCAGATAAAAAAGGCGCATGGTCCGCCCACGCAAAAAATACACCGTCCACGATCTCCGCAAACTCAAGGGTCAGCGTGTCCTCACGCACATCCATGTGAAGTCGCCGCAAGAGGCCATGGCCGCCGAGGCGGCGGGGATTGATCTTATGAGCTGCAGCTTTGACTCGCCGGAGGCGCAGGCGCGTCTGCCGCTGCTCGTCGCCGCCGCGCCCACGGCCTTCCTTTCCGGCAGCACGCCGCACGGCATGGCCACGCAGGAGGAGGCCATCCGCACCGGCTTCCGCGCGCTCGAGATGGGTGCCAGCAGCGTCTATTGCTCCGGCAGCCCGTTTTTGATCGAGGCCATGGCCCGCGAAGGCATCCCCGTCGTCGGTCACATCGGCATGGTGCCGCGTCACGTTACCTGGACCGGCTACCGCAGCCTCGGCAAGACTGTGGATGAAGCGAAGGCGATCTACCAAAAAATGAAGGACCTCGAAAACGCCGGCGCTTATGCCGCCGAGATCGAAATCGTACCGCACAATCTCGCGAGCTGGCTTTCCAAGCAAACGAACATGCTGCTCATGTCCCTCGGCTCCGGCACCGGCTGCGACACGCAGTTCCTTTTCTCCTGCGACATCCTCGGCGACTACGACGAGCGCATCCCACGTCACTCGAAGTCCTACCGCAACTTTGCCGAGGAGCACCGCCGCTTGCAAGACGAGCGCATCGCCGCCTTCAGCGAATACGTCGCCGATGTAAAGGAAGGCCGCTTCCCCGAGCGCTGCCACCTCACCGAGATGGATGCCGCGCTACTCGACGAAGTCGCCAAATCGGTCGCTAGCTGAGCACGTTGCGCGTTTTCACGACAGCGCTGCCGGAATCAGCCAAGATGCCACTGCAGCCATCAGGCACAATGCGTAGTCAATGAAACGCATTCCCATCATCGACTCCCACACCGGCGGCGAGCCCACGCGTGTCGTTTTAAGCAGCATCAACGCCGCAGAGCTCGAAACGTATCGCCGTGCCATCATCTGTGAACCGCGCGGGCATGAGGTGATCGTCGGCGCATTGCTCGTGGAGCCGAAAGACGCTTCGTGCGCGGCGGGCGTGATTTTCTTCAACAACGTCGGCCTGCTGGGCATGTGTGGGCATGGGATGATCGGCCTCATCGCGACGCTGAAGCATCTGGGGCGCATTTCAGCAGGCGAGCATCGCGTGGAGACGCCAGTAGGTATCGTGACAGCCACACTGCATGAGGATGGTCGCGTGAGCATTCGCAATGTGCCGTCGTATCGACAGGCAAAGGGCATCAAAGCCGGTGGCGTGACTGGAGATGTCGCATGGGGCGGAAATTGGTTTTTTCTCGTGTCGGATCATGGACTCGATCTCACGCTGAAAAACGTCCCCCAGCTCTCGCAGGCCAGTTTGGCGATGCGTGAGGCCGTTCGGGCGGCTGGCTACCCGGAAGTCGATCACGTCGAGCTTTTTGGCCCGCCGCAGGATGCCGCGAATCACAGCCGGAACTTCGTTTTGTGCCCCGGCGGCGAGTATGACCGCTCGCCCTGCGGCACGGGCACGAGCGCGAAGCTCGCCTGCCTCGCCGCAGATGGAAAACTCGCTCCGGGCGAGGTGTGGCGGCAGGAAAGCATCCTCGGCAGTGTGTTTGAAGGCAGCTATGAAGCCGGTGAACGCGGCATCATCCCCACGATCACCGGAGAGGCCTTCATCACAGCGGAGACGACATTGATCCTCGATCCGGCAGACCCATTTCAATTCGGCATCGCATGAAATCGCTTCTTTTCCTCACTTTGAGCCTTTCGGCCTTCGCCACCGACTTTGAAGCCGCGCTCAGTTTTCCCAAGCGCACCGAGAACAAGGTATTCCGCGACCGTGTGCAGGCAAACTGGCTGCCGGATGGCAAAACGTTCTGGTATCGTGTGCAAACAGCGCCGGGGAAATCCGAGTTCGTTTTGATCGACGCCACCAACGGCAGCCGCAAAACGGCGGCGACGCTCAAAGAGCTCGGTTTGCCGGAGAAAGAGGCCGCGAAGACCTCCACGATGAAAATCGAGCTGCGACGCACGCGGCGCACCGGTGAGTCCTCCGGCCTGAAGTTCATCAACCAACTCGACGAGGACGTGGAGCTCTACTGGATCAACCAGGAAGGTGAGCACACGCGTTATGGCGGCGTTCGCGCAGGCACGGAACGCGAGCAGCACACCTTTGACGGCCATGTGTGGCTCATCACCAGCCGCACCGGCGAGCATCTCGCCGTCGTGGAGGGCGCGTCGCAGCCGCAGACCTTCATCATCGACGGCAAAGGCATCTCGAAGGCTAAAACAGAGGCACCGAAGAAGCCCGTGCGCGGTTTCCGCTCGCCGGATGGTTCGTGCGTCGTCTTCACCGAGGCGGACAAGGTGGAGCGCCGGAAGGTGACCATCGTCGAATCGACTCCGAACGACAACGTGCAGCCAAAGCTGAAGGTCTTTGATTACATCAAGCCCGGCGATCCGCTGCCGAAGCCGCAGTGGGTGATCGAAAAGAGCGATGGAACGAAGCTCCGCGTGGCGCGTGATCTCTACGAGAATCCCTTCACCGAAAGCGGCGAACTGGATGCCGTGTGGACACCGGACAGCAGCGAATTCTACTTCAACTACAACCAACGTGGCCATCAGATCTACCGCATCCTCGCGGTCAATGCGAAGACCGGCGCGGTGCGTGTGGTGGTGGAGGAAAAGTCGAAGACCTTCATCCACTACTCCGGCAAAAGCTGGCGTCACTGGCTGCACAGCAGCGGCGAACTCATCTGGATGAGCGAACGCGATGGCTGGTGCCACCTGTGGCTCTACGACGTAAAAACCGGCAAGCCGAAGCATCAAATCACGAAGGGTGCGTGGCCGGTGCGCGAGGTTTTGCATGTGGATGAAGCCAAGAAGGAGATCTGGTTCCTCGCGAGCGGTTTGCGGGCAAAGGAAGACCCCTATCATGAGCATCTCTGCCGCGTGAACCTCGACGGCAGCGGCTTCAATCAGCTCACGGAGGGCGATGGCAACCACCGCGTCGAGTTCTCACCGAATCGCGAGTTTTTCATCGACACGTGGTCGCGTGCCGACCTGCCGCCGGTGATGGAACTGCGTCGCAGCCGCGATGGCGGGCTGGTATGCGAATTGGAGAAGGCGGAGGTCTCCGCGCTGCTCGCCACGGGCTGGACGATGCCAGAACGCTTCGTGGCGAAGGGGCGAGACGGCAAAACAGACATCCACGGTGTGATCGTGAAGCCCTCGAACTTCGAACCGGCGAAGAGATATCCCATCGTGGAGAACATCTATGCCGGTCCGCATGGTTCTTTCGCGCCGAAGGAGTTCAGCCGCTTGATGGGGCATCATGTGATCGCCGAACTCGGCTTCATCGTCGTGCAAATGGACGGCATGGGCACGAATCATCGCGGCAAGGCCTTCCACGATGTCTGCTGGAAGAACATCAAAGACGCCGGATTTCCGGATCGGAAGCTGTGGATCAAAGAAGCGGCGAAAACACGTCCCTGGATGGATTTAAGCCGCGTGGGCATCTACGGCGGCAGCGCCGGTGGGCAGAATGCGATGCGTGCACTGCTCGATCATCACGACTTCTACAAGGTGGCCGTCGCCGACTGCGGCTGTCATGACAACCGCATGGATAAAATCTGGTGGAACGAGCAGTGGATGGGCTGGCCGGTGGATGAGTCGTATGTGAAAAGCTCGAACAAGGAAGACGCCCACAAGCTGCAAGGCCACTTGTTGCTCATCGTCGGCGAACTCGACACGAACGTCGATCCCGCCAGCACGACGCAAGTCGTCGCTGCTTTGCAAAAGGCCGGGAAGATCTTCGATTTCATGCCCATCGCTGGCACAGGCCATGGCGCGGCGGAAACGCCCTATGGCTCGCGTTTGCGCATGGAGTTCCTCGTGCGGCATTTGAAGCCGTGAGATTTCTCAAGCCCATGACTATGCTTTGCATCTGGCGATGGTGCCTCCGGGCACG
>JBILPY010000345.1:0-5092 GCA_044373575.1 Prosthecobacter sp.
TTGCGTGAAGTCGGCTTTGCCTCGGCTGACGTTCGCAGCCCAGCCCACGACGCGGCGGATGACGGGGCGCATGTCCCACGTCATGCAGGCCACCGGTGGATCGCAGTGGGAGAGGGCGACGTCGTCGTCGGTGCAGATGAGGGAGACGTCGGCAGGCACGCGGAGGCCTTGCAGGAGCAGAAACTGCATGGTGGCGACGAAGTAGGTCACCTCATCGACGATGAGCGCTGTGGGCGGTGTGGCTTTGAAAAGGGACTGGAGGCAGGCGTGGAAGCCTGCGTTGGTTTCCTCCCAGTCGGGGAGATTGAACTCGCCAGTCTGGCAGCCGTGCTCGCGCAGGGTGTCGAGGTAGGCGGCGACGCCGGGGGTGGGATGCGGCAGCCGCAGGGCACGGCGGGCGAGCAGGACGATGCGTCGATGACCGAGCGAAATCAGATGCCGCGTGGCCTCAGCGACGGCGGGAGGCTTGTTCGGAGAGACGGAGGGGATTTTGACGCCGACGCGGTTGCCGAACAGGGCGAAAGCGGGCACTGGCTGGCTGGCAAACCACTCCAGCACACCGCGCGAGCCTGCGGCAATGATCCACGCATCGGCTTTGGTCTTGCGAACGAGCGCGGCGACGAGTTTGGGATCAAAGCGGAGGGTCGTGAGTGACTTCGGCAGCGTGATGATGGTGTGCCCGGCGGCGGTGAGGGCGTGTTTGATCTCGAGGACGAGTTTGATCTTCTCGTCGAGCTCGTGGTCGTTCAGCAACAGGGCGATGCGCAGGGCTCGTGAGGTGTTGCGATGGCGTGGGTTGATGAGGCGCTTGCGGCCTGCGCCCTGAGGCAAAAGGAGACCGGTTTTTTCGAGCTGCCGCAGGGCTCCTTCGACGGTTTTGTTGTTCACGCCGAGCTCGGCGGCGAGCTGGTGCTTTCCGGGCAGGGTGCTGCTCCAGCGTCCGCGCAGGATTTCGCTGCGGAGATGCTCGGTGACCTGGTCGGCGAGGGTGAGGAAGCTCGGAGTGCTCACGGGGCCAAACCTGGCCGTTTGGCGGCCAGGCGTCAAATAGAGTGAGCATTGTCGTTTCGGTCCAAAACCGCCATAATGGACAGGTGAAATTCCTTCTGACCACTCTGACCCTGGCATTTGCCGTCGTCACCGCGCACGCCGTGTCCATCGACGCGATCTACTTCGCGCAGACGCATGTGCAGAAGGCGACCGATCCGTATTTCGGCACGGTGGGAGGACGAGATGTGTTCATCAAGGTGCATGTGACTGATCCGGCCACGCCGGCTTCGCCGTCGGTGTTTGCCACACTGAATTTGGCGGGGCAATTCCTCACGGTGCAGTTGACGGGACCAGCGACCTTGCCTGCGTCGATCCCGGATGGCTTGGGTGTGGTGCAGCACACGGCGGCGAACAGCTTTACCGGCATTCTGCCTGCGGCATGGATCAAAACGGGGCTCCAGGTGACGGTGAACGCGGGTAGTGTGGTGAGCACGGTCACAAATATGAAGGTCACCGCGCCGACGAAGGTCATCATGACCATGACCGACGTGCAGTATTTCTCAGATACGAACAGTGACTACCCCGCCGGAACTTTTGCGGAGCTGGAGGCGAAGTGGCCGGTGGCAGATCTGGAGATAAGGCGTCTGCGTCATGTCGTTTTCCCGGAGCTGGTTATCCCCGCACGCACAGATGTCGGGACCAAAGCTGAACGCATCAGATCCAAGGCTGAATATACTGCCAAAACCGGATTGCCTTTTGATGGAGAACAGGCTGCTGCTTTGGCGTGGAATGGTGCCCTGAAGAGAGCTGCTGGCCGCTCGGGCCGCTGGAGTCTCTATTACCTCAATGTTTACAACGCCTTCGCGGGCGGACAGGCGGGTGGCTTTGCGGGTGTAGGCAGCGGCACAAGCCTCGGCATACTCCACCACGAACTGGGCCACGCTATGTCCCTGCCTCACTGGGGTGATAACGGATCCTATCCCTACAAAGGGGACATGTATGGCATCCAGGCACCGGCTATCTACAAAGACACCCATGCAGGTCCCGTTTGGGCGTTTCATTTGCCGACACGGGCTTTCATCCCGCCGACGACGCAGGCCGGCAATGCGGGTGGTAAGCCCGTGGGCACCTACAAAGCCGATCCGATGCAGGGTGGCGGCTTCGGGTGGCAGGAGCCGGCCTACCAAATGAATCATTTCTCCGACTACTCGACGAATCAGATGCGGAATTACATCAACGGCCATGTCGTGGTGTGGAATCCGACGCTCAATAGCTGGGCGCAGTGGAATCAGACGGCTGGTGATTACACGACGGCGGTTTCAAACAACGGAGTCGAATATCCCACGGTGCGGGACACGCAGGTCATCAGTATCATGGCATCCATCTCGGGTTCCGATCCGGGGGTGACGATGGTTTATCCGCCGATTGGCCCTTACACGGCTGGACTGATTCGCTTATTCGATCCCACCGTGGCGGCTGATCGCACCGCAGCGGCGTCGATTTTCAGCCCGACGAATGGCTCGGACCTTTGCGTGCGAGTCGTGCAGGGCGGTGTGACAAAGACCTACATGCTTGCGGCTTCGTGGGTGACCAATCAAGATCCATATTCTGGTGGTAGTCTCGTCACGGAAGCGGTCAATCTCCCCGCTGCCGATGGTGCAGTGACAAAGATTGAGCTGCTCCTCACACCCGATGCACAGGTCAACGGCCTGCCCGCCAATCCGCAGGTGCTCTCCACCTGGGCACCGCTCACTCCGGAACCGTCCGCGTTTGAATCTGTGCCGAAGGCTTACAGCAGTTCCGCCATCACCATGAAGGCCACAGCGGGCGCACTCGCTTTTGGCTTCACTGGCACGGTGGAGTATTTGTTTACTGAGACCACGGGAAACCCCGGCGCGACTTCCAGCGGCTGGCAGACCAGCCGCTCCTACACCGACACCGGCCTGCAAGCGGGCACGCCATATTCCTACACCGTCTCCATGCGTGCCGGAGCACTCACCACCACGACCTCCGCAGCCACCTCGGCCACGACCCTGGCCGTTCCGGCTACAAAGACCGTCACGGTGAACTCCACGCAGCAGTTCAGCCTCGTGGAGAACCTCGAAGGCTTCCAGGCTGTCACAGGCTTGGGCACCTTCGATGCGGGCAGCGCGAGCAAGCTCGTTGTGGTCGTCTCCACCGAAGACAAGAATAACAGCGGCACCGGCTACGTTTATGACGTCCGCTACAATGGCAAGGTCATGACGGAGGCCATCCAGGAGGAGGCAGGAAGTGGCAATGGAGCGGCCGCCATCTTCTACCTCGACAATCCCGGCCCCAGAGGCACCGGCACCATCGAGGTCTCGGCGGAACTACCCAATGGCGGGATCGGAGCCGCCTATGCCTTGTCAAACACAATGGCTGGTTTCGCGGTTACCAACAGCAGGACTGGCACGGCGGCAAACTCAGTGAGCCTCACCACCGCAGGACAAAACTCGGTCGTAATCGCGGTGCTGGAAAACTCCGGCAATAGCAATAACGCTGGCACCCCCACGGTCACGGCACCACTCACGCAGGTAAGCAGCGGATCATGGGGCACTTTTTGGGGCAGCCATACCTCCGGCTATCAGATCGTCCCCACGCCCACAGCCATCACGCCGACGTTTTCGACGCTCACAGGCAGTGGCTACAGCATCAACATCGCCGCCGCTGAGTTTCCGGCGCAGCTTCCACTGCCCAACGTCTGGAGCCAGACCGCTGGAGGCGCGCAGAATTGGACGACCGCCACGAACTGGGATGACGGGGTCGTGCCGAACCCAACTTCCAGCACAACATTGGATTTCAGCACCGTGGACCTTCTTGCCGATACAACTCTTGTGCTCGGAGCCAACCGCACAGTGCGAGTGATGAGATTCGGCGATACTTCCGGCACCCATAACTGGACCGTCAACAGTGGCAATACGATAACTCTGGCTGGCACCACGCCCACCATCGAAGTGAAGAACAATACGACGCAGCTCAACAACGTCGTGGCTGGTTCCGCGGGCCTTGCCAAAACTGGCGCGGGCACCTTATTCCTCAACGGAACCAACACCTACACCGGCGTCACCAGGATCAGCGCTGGCACGCTCCAAGCCGCCACCTTCGCCAACGGCGGCAGCGGCAATAACAGCAGTATCGGCGCAGCATCGAATGTAGCGACCAACCTGGTTCTCAACGGCGGCACGTTGCGCTATACCGGAGCTGCCGTCAGCACTGACCGCCTTTTTTCCCTGCAAGCCTCCAGTAGCCTGGACGCCTCCGGCACGGGCGCGGTGAACTTCACCAACACCGGCACCATGGGCTTTAGCAGCAGCACGGCTGACAAGACGCTCACCCTTACCGGCACCAACACCGGTGCCAACACTCTCGCCACCAGCATCGGTGATAACTTACTCACCGTCACCGTTGGCAGCGAAGACATCACCACGGGCTTCACCTCCCTCACTAAATCCGGTGCAGGCACCTGGGTGCTCTCCGGCAATAACACCTACACTGGTAATACGACTGTCAGTGGCGGCATTCTCCGCCTCACCAGCAACGCTGCCCTGGGAAGTTCTGCCTTGGTCGCCATTGCCGGAAATCGGCTCGAAATCGGGACCGATACCGCCTTCTCGGGACCAGCCATCACCATGCAGGTGGGAACCATCGTTTCGGATCGAGCCACCGCAGGCGCTGGGCTCACTCATGTTTTCAGCGGCACCTCAACAATCGGCAACGGACTCAACCACTTCATCGCAGGCGCTAATGTGACAAGTGGGACTGCTGCCATCCAGCTGGGCAACGTCAGCAACAACAATGGCAGCGTCGCCGGCCCGCAACTCAACCCCACCACGGCCAATCTCATCATCACAGGCAATGTGACTTTGGGAACAAGTAACACTGGCACCGCGAATCTGACCTTAGGCGGAACCAGCACAGGAAACGTCATCGGCGGGGTCATCGAAAATGGCACTCGAGCCACCGGAAACGTCATCAAGTCGAGCACCAGTATTTGGTCCCTCTCCGGTGCGAACACCTACAATGGCACCACCACCATCAGCGGCGGCACCTTGGTTTACCGCAATCTCGGTGCCAAAGCCGC
>JBILPY010000557.1:0-3487 GCA_044373575.1 Prosthecobacter sp.
CGCCCACTGAAGAATGAAAGAATGCCTGACTTTTTCATAAAAATGTCGAACTTTCTCGACCTCGCATCATCTGTGAGCCACACATAATCGTTTCAGATTGAGAAGGTCGATCGCACCATCACAAATGCCAAGCCACTGCCGTCATGATTTTACCCTGGGTTTGTTCGGCCCCCATCGTGCATGGGCACGTTGGCTAAATATTCTCTGTTTCTTCAGTTGCCTCCTTTCCTCTGAAGGGATCGGACCTGCTGCAATGACATGGCTGGCCGCACTCGATGGCAAACATGGTGTCGTGGTTTCAAAGGAGGAGGATGGGCACATACACCTGACTCTCACTCACCAACATGCACAAGATGCCCTAGCCCCTCATGGCCCTCTTGTGGAGGTGTTGCTGCTCTTTTCAAAGCCGGGAGAACAGGAACAGATGGATCATCAGTTGCTTTTTGAGGCTTTGGACGACGGCCGAGGCCGCAGCAGGCACCTGCCAGCGCAAAGCAGCTGCATCCATAGGACTCCGCTGAGGCATGAGACGTTCTGGAACCCAGCCCATCAGGACGACAAGCACCTTACAGCCAGACACGACTACATCATCAGCACCCATGATCAGAGGCTGCCTGCTACTGACATGGTGATGCAGTGCTAAGGTCTTGGGGGCACGTCCCTCCTAGAGACCCGAAACACCCTAACACGACCTCCACTCGTCCAAAGTGAGGGTCACATTCGGGAACCGGTCGCAATCCTTCACAGCCCAGCCACCCTCAGGATTCAGAGGGGGCACCTCCACACCGCCATCTGCTTTCATCATGCCTGCCTATTTTCGCCTTCGTCAAAAACCTACCTCCCTTATTTCTGTCTGCGATCTCTGCGGGCATGACCAGTTCACTGTCGTCGCTACCACCGACCGCCTAAAGCGCCCCCTTCAATCTCTCGTCTGCCATTCCTGCGGACTCGTGTCCACCAATCCAAGGCCATCCGACGAGGACGTTGAAAAATTCTACCGCGATGACTACCGCCAAGAGTACAAGCAGACGTTCAAGCCGAAGTTGAAGCACATCTACCGCGCCGGGCGGGTGGCATTGGAGCGGCTCCGTTACACCCTACCGCTGCTTCGCCGAGACGATCAGATCCTGGATCTTGGGGCAGGCGGCGGAGAATTTCTTTTCATGCTGAGAGGCCTGGGACATTTCGCCAGCGGCATCGAACCCAATCTCGGCTACGGCGGCATGGCGCGCGATATCCTCGGGCTCCCTGTGCAGGTGTCCACCTACCAGCACGCGGAGGTCCGAGCTGGCAGCCAGGATGTTGTCACCTGTTTCCATGTGCTTGAGCATCTACCTCACCCGGTAGAGGCTCTTTCCATCATGGCTAGTTGGCTTACGGAAAACGGACTGCTGCTAATCGAGGTTCCCCACGTGCTCTCACGCTGTCAGTGGCCTCACAGTCGCTACCATATCGGTCATCTACACCACTTTAGCAGCAGTAATCTGGCCCTGGCGGGCCAAAAGGCAGGACTCCGGGCCGTGGACACCTTCACTTCCGCCGATGGCGGCAATCTCATGGTCGTCTTCCGGCGCATTCAAGGGGCACCACCGACAGTCCAGGCCTCCATACCAGGCCATATGCAACGCGTCCGGCAGCACCTCAGGGAGCATACGCCCCTTTCCCACCTGCTGAGTTTTCACCCATACCTACGGCCATTTCAGAAACTGCGTCAGAGGGCTGACGAACAGCTGACCCTGGCAGGGATGAATGATCCGCATGATGTGCTCGACCACTTGCTCAATCACGCCAAGCGAGTTCAGGAATCTTGGGTCGCTTCGCAAGCCCGTGGCGAACTTGATTTGTCTGCGAGCATACTAGATGCCAGCGGGGCCTGACTTCTCAGGCTTGCTTCCAGGTTTGGTCAATGTAGGCGAGGAGGCTGGGCAGGCACTTTTCGAGCAGTTCCTTGACCTCGCGGTAGTCCTCCAGGTCGCCACCAAAGGGATCGGCGATGTCTTTGCCGCGCAGGCGGTCATCGGCGGCGAATTCGGTCACGAGATAAACCTTGTCCTCGGCCTCGGGAAAGTCATCCAGGATGGCCGCCAGGTGCCCGTGTCCTAGGGCAAAGATGTGGGATGCCTTCTCCACGAGGTCGATTGTCAGCGCTTTGCTGCGATGGGTGGAGAGATCCTGGCCCTGTTCTCTGGCCAAATTGACGCTGTGTTTGCTGGCAGCCTGCCCGGAGAAAGCTCCGACTCCGGCACTGGCGACGGTGATGTCCTCCCTCCCTTTCACCAAGCCACGGAAGAGCGCCTCAGCCAGGGGGCTGCGGCAGGTGTTTCCGGTGCAGACAAAGAGGACGTTTTTCAAAGGACGCCCAGAGTGCCGCGCTGGGGGGCTTTGTCAAAAGGGCGTTGAGTCTGCGATTCTCAGGGGGCGGGAACTTCGATCTCGAAGGCTCCGCTTTCGGTTACTCCGCCGATGAAGAATCCGATGTTTAGTTGGATGAGATGAGTTCGACAGCTCCTGACCACATGGGTGTGTTGGTGAGTGCGCTGCCTTTTAGGCCTGCAGTGGGTAGCTCGGGTAGAAGGAAGTATCCGACACCGAGATTTTGTCCGGGAATCAGGCAGCCTGAGAAGGAAACCGTGCGTGTCAGCATCTGGCTCATATTGGCGGGATTGACATCTTTGATTGCGAAACTGCCGCTGAACATGCCCGTCTTGGCGCTGAGAGTCAGGCGTACATCCTGCGGATTGGCGACCCCAACCGGAGGGCGCTCGACGGTCTGCGTCTTTGTTAGTGTGAGCAGTTGATCGATGGTGATGGGCAGCGCTCCTTCTGTGAATCGAATGAGAGCGTTATTGGAGGTGTCCGTGAGCCCAGCAATGAGCGGTGTTCCGGCGGCGGGGCGCACATAACGCCCACCACTGACATCGAGCAAATGGGCTGGTATGCCCGACTTGTAGAGTCGTATGCCTGTCTTGGTGGAGTGATCCTCCTTGGTCCAACGCAAACTGCCGAATGCTTCTCCAGATTCACAGCGCACCCAACCAAAAACCGAGCCTTTAGCGGTGTATAAGGACTGATAAAGCGGGATGTCTCCTGCAGCGCCTAAGAGGCTGGAGCCTGTAACGGCTTCCCCATCGGCAATGCGTCCAGCCCAGTTCACTGTGCCCACGGCTGCGTTAGAGAGGCTGACAAAGCCTCGTCCCATGGGATGATCAGGGTGGATGGCTTCCGTGCTTGGAACGAGAGCCAGATTGTAGAGGCCGGTTTCCGTGGTCGGGCTGGCCTTCGTCCAAATGTTTTTCACGATCTGAATGTCAGCGATCTGCTGCTCATCCCCGTTCAGCATGCCTCCAGTCTGCATGTCTGAGCTGTTCAGGAGGATTTCAAAACTGAGTGCGGGTGCGGATTTCCTGGCGATGGCGGCTCTCAAAAGCCCGTCCGTGCCGCCGACTTGCACTTGAACACTACCGCTGATTCGAAAAGTCTCTCCAAC
>JBILPY010000558.1:0-3486 GCA_044373575.1 Prosthecobacter sp.
CTTCCCTTTGCTGGCATACTCGCTGAGGTAGATGGCGCTGGCGACACCGAGGAAAAGTGCGACGGCGACACTGACGATGACAAGCAGCGCGGTGCCGACGATGGGGCCGAGGATGCCGCCGCCGGAGTAGGAGATGGTCTTTTCCTCGCGGAAGTTGGCGCCAAGCTGCTTCTTGATGGCATCGGCTCCGTTCACATCGGTCTCGGTGGCCTTGCCCTGCTTGTCATAGATGACGTGCAGGGTGCCTGGCAGCTCCGTAAGGAACTTCACATTCACGAAGGGGAACTCGCTGCGGAAGGTGATGGGGGCTCCTTTGATAAAGATGTGAGCCACGATGGAAACCGTGACCGCGACGATCAGCAGAGTGCTAAGTCGGAGCAGCCAGCGCACGGTTGTCTCGCGGCGTTGCGCGGTGGTTTTGTCACCGGCGAAGGGATTGATGGAGGTGGGCTCGCTCATGCTTTCGGGAGTTCAAAGCGGCGGACGACGGCGCGGGCGCAGCCGTTCACGGCGAGGGAGATGACAAAGAGGACGATGCCGACCATGAACAGCGCTTGCCAGTGGGCACTGCCACGTGAGACTTCGCCGAGTTCCTGGGCGATAATGCCAGTGAGAGTGTGGGCGGGCTGAAAGACGACGCCCGCACCGCTGCTGAAATCAGGAATGGCGATGCGGTTCCCGGCAACCAGAAGCACGACCATCGTCTCACCAATCACACGTCCGAGGCCGAGCAACACGGCAGCAGCGATGCCTGACAAGGCGGCTGGAACGATGACGCGGAAGACGGTCTGGAGCTTCGTGGCGCCGAGCGCATCGGAGGCGTCGATGTAGGACTGGGGAACATTGTTCAGCGCGTCTTCGGCGAGGCTGAACATGGTGGGCACGGCCATGAGGGCGAGCAGGCAGCCGGCGTTGAACATGTTCAGTCGTTCTTGAATCGGGAAGCCGGGCAGCCAGCTAAGCCAGGGCACTTCACTCACATCTTTGATCAGGTCTCCGACCAAGGAAATACCGATGAAGCCAAGTACCACCGAAGGGATGGCCTGGATGAACTCGATGACAGGCTTGATGATTTCTTTCTCGCGATCCGAGGCAAACTGGTTCGTGTAGATTGCGGCGGCGACGCTCAAGGGGGTGGCGAGGGTGATGGCGATGAACGCGATGACCAGGGAGCCAGCGAGCAGTGGCACGAAACCGAAGAAATCCTGCCAGGAGGAGTTCGTGAGCCAGTTCGTGCCAAAGAAGAATGCTCCGATGACGGTGAAGATGGAGACGGGTTTGTCCTGCTTCCAAGTCCTTAGCAAGTCCACGCTGGCGCGCATGGAATTGGCGTGGATGGGGAGCTGCTTGCGCACTTCGTTCAGCAGCTTGGTGGCTTCAGACGTGCCGCCCTCCTTCGGGAGATGGACGGCGGCTTCATCCGCCGCCGCCGCGTAGGCCACGACCTGCTTGATGAGTTCCTCGCGGCGTTCGAGCACGGGCTTGATGCTCTCGATGTAGTTGGGTTCCTTGGTTTCGGAGGCTTTGGCTTCTTCGAGCAACGCGGCTTTTTCGTCGGCGTCCTTGGCTTTGGCAGCAGCTTTGAGCAGCTTCTGGCGGCCTTCTTCGAGAGTGAAGTGCTCGCTGGCGGCTTCTTTGGTGACGAGGACTTCCTCCTTCAGTTCGTCGAGCACCTCGCGCAGTGGCTCGGGAGCTTCTTCGAGTTCATCGGAGGCATCGACGAGTGAGCCGAACTTCTGCTTGGCTTCTTTGTCCTTGCTCAAGAAGGCCGCGCTTAGCTCGGTGAGCATGGGCGGGAGGTCGCTGACTTCGGGCGTGAGCTTGGCGAACTCAGCGCGCAGCCGCTTGGCTTCGTCTGCGGTGAAGAGGTCGGAGACTTTGTCCTCAGCAGCGGCTTTGGCAGTGGCCGTGGCGACTTGCTGGCGGAGGGGATCGAGTTCCGCAGGCAGGGCTGTTGGTTCCTTTTCCAAAGCAGCCTCCAGAGGTTCACGGGCGAGCTTCGTCAGCTCTTCGATCTCCCGCTTCAGCAGGAATGCAGCGTCACGTCGAGCACGGACATTTTGAATGATGGGATCGACACTGTTGGTGACGGCGCGGCGCAGCTTGCTGGAAAAGGCCTGCTGCTCAGAGAGCGGGATGTCCACGATGTCGCAGAACTCCAACCCGGCGCGACGATAGATCTCCAGCTCATGCTTGTAGGTGCCGAGGAAGCCCGCGCCCTCCTTCAGCAGGAAGATCATAATCAGTCCGAGCACCACGATGGTGACGCTGGCATTGGCCGCGAAGAAGCTTCGGATGGCTCCCTGCGAGGCGATGTTGACAGAGGCACGCTTCCCCTTCCTGAGAAGCAGGCTGCGGAGCGGGGGGCGTTCAGTTGGAGCGGGAGTATCCACCAAGTGGAGAAGTCACGGGTGACGGAATAAAACAAACATCCGGCGAAGGAGGCGGTCTCTTTCGCCGGATGGGATTCAGTGTCAAATCACTCGTGCTTTACTTCGCCTGGGACTTTGGCACAAAGCCTACTTTTCCAACAATGCTGTCACCATTGGGGCTCAGGCAGTAGTCGATGAATTCTTTGGTCGTGCCGGTCGGCTCGCCGTTGGTGTAAAGGTAGGTCGGGCGGGAATAGGGATACTCTTTCACCGTGGCGACGCTCGGCATGGAGCCGCCAATGGAGACGATCTTCGTGCCCTTCGAGTTCGCATAGGCAAGGCCGACATAGCCGATGCCGTTGGCGTTGGAGCCTACTTCGGACGCGATCTGCTCATTGCCGGCCATCTTCTGGCTGTTCTTGCCGTATTCGCGGCCCTTCATGGCGAGGCCGATGAAGTCCTTATAGGTGCCGGAGGAGGTGTTACGAGTGTAGAGGGAGATGGGGCCGGGCGTGCCGCCCACTTCGCTCCAGTCGGAGATGTCTCCCGCGAAGATCTGGAGCACCTGCTTTTTGCTGAGTTCGGATACGGGGTTGTTCTTGTTCACCACGATGACGATCATGTCCCAGGCTACCTCGAACTCGGTGAGAGTGACGCCTTTGGCGCGGCAAAGGGCGCGCTCGTCAGCCTTCACCTTGCGGGAGGACATGCCAATCTCAGCGGTGCCGGAAGCGAGGTTGGTAAACGCGGTGGAGGAGCCTTCCGCAGCGATGTCGAAGCTCACCTTGCCGCCATTCTTTTTAAAGGCCTCGGCAAGCTGAGGGACGAGTTTGGCCCCAAGGGTGTCGGAGCCACGGATACGAAGCGTGGTTTGTGCCTGGAGGCTGGCGGCTGTCGTCGCCATGAGGACGAGGGAGAGAAGGGCGGATTTCATGGGTGAGGTCGTGTGGGTTGTGGGTATCGAGTCCTAATAGAAGAGGTGGAGCGGTACTGGCAAAAGATGACGTGTGACGAGTTTGTCACAATGCGGTGGAATGTGTCGGGATTTAAACAACCTGCAACCTTATGCCCTTCTGTGACGACTTGTGTCACAATGGTAAAATGTTCATTGCCA
>JBILPY010000559.1:0-3479 GCA_044373575.1 Prosthecobacter sp.
AAAAGCTCGGCCTCAAGCCCGGCATGAAGGTCACCGGCTTCGCCTTCACCCAGTTCAACGGCACCGTCACTTGGGACCGCCTCGCCGTCAGTTCACGAGTCGATCCCGCCAAAGATCCGCAGTGGTCCTGGAAGGTCTGGACGGAGAAAAATCAGGGTAAACGCGTGGCCGAGCTGCCCTACGATCTGCAAACCCTCGTGCGCGGCAAAAAAGCCGTCGAGTGGACTGAGGCCGAAACGAAACGCGTGAAGGAATGGTGGTATGAAAACGAGTTCCAAGGTGCCCGCGAGATCGTGCATGGCGCACGTGCCGAGAGGCTCGCGCTGGAGGCCAAACGCAAGACACTGGAGGACGTCATCCCCGCCACTTTCATCATGGCCGACATGCCACAGCCGAGGGAGAGCTTCGTCATGTCGCGCGGCCAGTATGACAAGCCGGGCGAAAAGGTGACACGCGGCACGCCAGCCGTCTTCCCCGCCTTGCCAAAGAAGGAACAGCCCACCCGACTCGACCTCGCCGACTGGCTGCTTTCCCCCGAGCATCCGCTGACCGCACGCGTGCAGGTGAACCGCCTCTGGCAGCAGTTCTTCGGCACCGGTTTTGTCAAGACCAGCAACGACTTCGGCTCCCAGGGCGATCCTCCGAGCCATCCCGAGCTGCTCGACTGGCTCGCCGTCACCTTCCGCGAGAGCGGCTGGGACTTGAAGGCCTTGGTGAAGATGCTCGTCACCTCACATGCCTACCGGCAGAGTTCTCAGTTCTCAGTTCTCAGTTCTCAGTTGGACCCTGAAAATCGTCTGTTGGCACGTGGTCCTCGCTTCCGTCTCGATGGCGAAGTCGTGCGTGATAGCGCGCTCTTCGTGAGTGGCCTGCTCAGCCCGAAAATCGGTGGCAAAGGCGTGCGGCCTTATCAGCCGGAGAACATCTGGGAGCCCGTCGGCTTCGGCGGCAGCAACACGCGCAACTACGTCCAGGACAAAGGCGAGTCCCTCTACCGCCGCAGCCTCTACACCTTCTGGAAACGCACCGCGCCACCGCCCTCCATGACCACCTTTGATGCGCCGAACCGCGAGTCCTACTGCCTGCGTCGCGAGCGCAGCAACACGCCGCTCCAGGCGCTGAACCTCATGAACGATGTGCAGTTCGTCGAGGCCGCGCGGAACTTCGCCCAAAACCTCATCACCCAGCACCCCAGCACCGACAGCCGCATCACCGCCGCTTTCCGCGCCGTCGCCAGCCGCTACCCCAGCGCCCAGGAGGCTGAACTCATCCGCAGCACCCTCGATCAGCACCTCACCGCCTATAAAGCGAAGCCCGAATCCGCGAAGCAGGCCATCACTTACGGTGAATCCAAGCCCAACGAGAAACTCGCCCCCGCCGAACTCGCCGCCTGGACGATGGTGACGAACCTGCTGCTGAACCTCGACGAGATGGTGACGCGCGGTTGACTCGAAAAGGAGGATTGCTCTGCGCGGCGAAACCAAGGAGACTTCGCCTCCATTTATGCTGTGCCGTTTCTCCGCCCTGCTTCTGTTCTTAATCTTGCTCGTTTCTGCGCAGGCTGAGACTGGCGGATTCAACGATCAGGTGACTGCCAGCATCCCCCAGCTCACGCAGGTCGGCATCGCTTCGTCCCGCAGTGATCCTGAATATGCCACCACGGGAGACACCATCACTCTGAGCTTCACCGCGAGCCAACTGCTGCAGACGCCGGACGTGATCATTTTGGGCAAGCAGGCCAATGTCAGCAGCGTCTCTGGCACACAGTGGTCGGCATCGATTCCAGTGACGGAGGAGGATGCTTCAGGAAGCGTGGGCTTTGTCATCAGCTTCAGCAATCTTGATGGAGATCCCGGCTTTGCCGTCTCCAGCACCACCGACGGCAGCAGTGTCAGCGTCGAACAAAATTTGCCGTCCATCCAGACGGAGCCTGCGGATGTCATCGCGGGAGTGGGCGACGCTTTTACCCTCACGGTCGGTGTCGCTGACACCTCTCCTTTCACCTGCCAATGGCGGCGCAATGAGGTCATCATCCCGCTCGCCACCAGCACCACGCTGACACGCACGAATGTGCAGACGAGCGACTCGGGTGAGTATGATGTGGTCATCACCAACATCGTCGGAGAAAGCTACAGCCGAAAGGCACTCGTGCAGGTCTTTGGTGGAGCGCCCGTGATCGTGACCCAGCCTGCACCGCGCAGCGTCACCACAGGAAGCGCGGTGATCTTCCGTGTCGTGGCCACGGGTCAATCGCAGCTTGCTTACCAATGGCGCAAGAACAACAAGCCCATCCTCGGCGCGCTGAATGCCACGCACAGCATTCCATCTGCACAAGCGGGTGATGTGGGCAGCTACTCCATCGTCATCACAAACACTCTGGGCTCCGTGACCAGCGATGCCGCAGCGCTCACCGTCTCTGGCGTGATTGGCCTGCCGCAGATCGATCCCCAACCCACTTCGGTGCTCGTCGCGCTCGACCAGCCGACGGGTTTCTACGCACCGGCCACAGGCGCACCGACCATGCAGTATGAGTGGCGGAAAGAAGGCAAACGCATCCCCACGGCACCTGATTCCAACAGCTACGGATTCACCGCCGCGCTCGCCAGCGCGGGAACCTACAGTGTGTTCGTGAAAAATAACGTCGGCAGCTTGCTCAGCGCGGGTGCCAGGCTCGCCGTGGTGGATGCCAGCGCATCTGACATCATCGTCGCGCAGGGAGACACGGCGGCCATCAAGGCCGTCACCAGTGGCAGCGGGCTGCTTTATCAATGGCAGAAGGATGGCGAGGACATCCAGGACGAAACCATCTCCGCCGCGCGCAGCATCAAAGGCAGCCGCACAGCCACGCTCACCATCAAAGGCGCGAACATCGCGGATCGTGCCGACTACACCTGCCTCGTGCGCCTTGGAAATCTCACTCTGCCCACGGGTGCGAAAAAGCTGCGCGTATACACTAGCACCCCGCAAATCCTGCTCGCCGCCAACACCGCCCTGCGCGGCGGCATCGTCGGTGGCAGCTACACGGGCGATCCCATCCCCATCCTCGCCGATGAATCCCATCTGCCCGTCACCTACTCCGCAGCGCCTCTGCCGCCCGGATTGAAGATCGCTCCACTCACCGGCATCATCAGCGGTAAACCAACGAAAGCTTCACCGACAGGCAAACCCTTCGAGTTCACCCTCAAAGTGGCGAACCAATTCGGCGCACCGCAGGTGAAGGTGACGATGGAAATCCTGCCACTGCCCGCAACGACGCTCGGCACTTTCACCGGACTCGTGAATCGTGATGCCACGATCAACGGAGGCTACGGCGGACGACTCACGCTCGTCTCCACTCCCAGCGGCACCTTTAGCGGCAGCGTCGCACTCGTGGGGAAATCCCACTCCTTCAGCGGCGGCCTATTGGAAGTGCCGCTCGTCGGCAATGCCACGGGTAGCATCTTCATCAAGACCGCCAACCTGACGCTCAGCTTTACGAT
>JBILPY010000089.1:0-11338 GCA_044373575.1 Prosthecobacter sp.
CATCATATGCGCGCTGCGTGAACTCACCGAGGCCGAACTCGTGCGCATCATCACCGAACCCAAGAACGCACTGCTGAAGCAATACGCAAAGCTGCTCAACATGGAAGGCGTGGACCTGAACGTGAACAAGGAAGGCCTGCTCGCCATCGCCCGTGAAGCCGTGAAGCGCGGCACCGGTGCGCGTGGCCTGCGCAGCATCTTCGAGCGTATCATGCTTGATGTGATGTATGACGTGCCCAGCCGCGTGGATGTCCGTTCTGTCTCGATCAACGAAGCCGTCGTCAAAGGCGAGCGTCCGCCCATCGTGAAGAAGCGCATCGAGCGGAATGCCGCTTGAGGAGCGCGGATCAATTCAGATACCTAAATTCCGCACTGGCAAAGAGGCTCTGGCAGAAGGCGGAGAGGGCGGCTTTTTGGGCGTAGTCTTTGGCTTCTTTCGTTTGCTTGCCGTTAGCGGCTTGATCGGGAAAGCGCATCCAGAAGTTCTTGATGGCGGCCAGCTCGGTAGTGCTCGGTGGGCGGGCAAAACAGAGCTGGTAGGCATAGGTCAGGCGCTCGATGGGTGTGCCCTGGAATTCGCCGATGCGTTTGGCGAATGCATCCGCCGCGCTGATGGACTGCGGGTTGTTCATGAGGAAGAGGCTCTGGCTGGGGACGTTCGTGGCGTCGCGCTCGCTGGTGACGAGGCTGGCATCGGGGAAGTCGAAGGTGCTGAGGACTTCGGGGATCTGATCGCGGATGATGGGTAGGTAGATGCTGCGGTAGTTGTAGGGCTTCGTCTGCAAGGTGCGGGCCATGTTGAGCATGCCTTCGCGGCCTTCTCCGGCACGGGCGACGGGGGAGCCATCGACGGGATAAAAGTCGAGCACGCCGCTCACGAAGAGCATGGCATCGCGGATGGCTTCGGCATCAAGGCGGCGCTGGCTCATACGCCAGCGCTGCTTGTTTTCGGGGTCGGCTGCGTAGTTTTGTTTGTCGTAGCTGGAGCCCATTTGATAAGAGCGGCTGAGCATGATCTCGCGGATGAGTTGCTTCACGGACCATCCTTTGTCCATGAAGGTGAGGGCGAGGTGATCGAGCAGCTCGGGATGGGTCGGCTTCATGCCCATGAGGCCAAAGTTGTCCGGCGTGGCGACGATGCCGCTGCCCATGAGCTTGAGCCAGACGCGATTGGCCATCACGCGAGCGGTGAGGGGATTGTCTTTGGAGGCGATGAACCAGGCGAGGTCGAGGCGGCCGCTGCCCTGACTGATGTTCAGAGGTTCGCCTTTGGCACAGAGGACTTCGACGAGACCACGCGACACGGTTTCTCCGGGCTGTTTGACATCTCCACGGATGAGGATGGTGGTGTTGACGGGGCGCTCTTTGTCGAGCGTGCCCATGGCGAGGGTGCGTGGGGTGCCATCAGCGTAGAAAAGGTCCAGGTCGGCCTTCACGGATTCTGCTCGATCAAACGAACTGCGGACGCGGAGGAAGTTGGCGGCGTTTTGTTGGTTGCGCTGTTCGGCGCTGGAGCGGCGGACTTGCTCGCGGATGTCCTCGGCGGTCTGCACGGCCTCATCGTGGTTCTTTTTCAGCTTGGTGTATTCGCTGGGTGAGATGGCGGCGAGTCCTGAGGGCATGTCGGCACCACGATCAAGTTCGATGAGGGTGCTGGTGTTGGCGTTTTGAAGCTGACTGTAGGTGCCGTAGAGTGTGTCGCTGCTCAGGAAGATGCCAGCGAGGGCGTAGTAGTCGCGCTGGGTGACGGGGTCGAATTTGTGGTCGTGGCAGCGGGCGCAGGCGAGGGTCAAACCGAGCATGGACTGCGAGACGGCGTCGATTTGTTCATCGACGAGATCCATGGCGAACTGGCGCTTGTCGCGGTTGTTGTGGCCTTTGCTGCCGATGGCGAGGAAGCCGGTGGCGACGATCTTTTCGGCCTGATCATGTTTGGTCTCGAACTTCATGAGATCGCCAGCGAGCTGCTCTTTGAGGAACTGGTCGTAGGGTTTGTCGCGATTGAAGGACTCGATGACGTAGTCGCGATAACGCCAGGCGTGCGGGTAGAGGACATTGACTTCTTTGCCGCTGCTTTCGGCATAGCGCGCGATGTCGAGCCAGTGGCGTGCCCAGCGCTCGCCGAAGCGGTGGGAGTCGAGATACATGTCGATGACGCGCTTCACGGCGTCGGGGGAGGTGTCGGCGAGGAAGGTCTTCACTTCGTCCGGCGTGGGTGGCAGGCCGGTGAGGTCGTAGGCGATGCGGCGGATGAGCGTGGGGCGGTCGGCGTCCTTCACGGGATGCAGGCCAGCTTTCTCGATGCCAGCGAGGATGAAGGTGTCGATCTCCGTTTTCACCCAGCCTTCGGTTTTCACGGCGGGGAGGTCGTGCTTCACAGGCTTTTGGAAGGCCCAATGTTTGCGGCCTGCGTCCATTTCGATCTGGCGTTTGCCGCCGGTGGCATTGGCCACCTCTTGTTCGCGCGGATCGGGGGCACCTATCTCGATCCACTTTTTAAAGTTGGCGATGACATCGGCGGGCAGCTTGTTTTTTGGCGGCATCTGCATGTCGTCATTGGCCCAGGTGATGGCTTCGTAGATGGAGCTCTCGGCGAGATTGCTGGGCGTGACGCCGGGGTGGCCGGACTCGCCGCCGAGGAGAGTGGCCTGCTTCGTGTCGAGCGTGAGGCCGCCTTTGACCTTCTCCGACTCGGAAGAGTGGCATTTGTAGCAATGCTCGATGAGTGCGGGGCGGATGTTCTTCTCGAAGAAGTTCAGCTGATCCGCTGAGATGCCCGCATGGGCGGTGGCTTCAGCGTCATTGGCCGCGAATGCGGCAGCGGGCAGGAGCAGAATGGAAACGAGAACCTTCATAGGGATGACGCCTGAAACCCTGCGTGGTGTGGAAGGTTGCACTCCACAAAAAAGGCCTGCGAACCGAAGTCCGCAGGCCGGTGAATGAGTTAAGATCGCGAGGAATTACTTCGAAGGCTTCCAGTCCTTCACGAAGGTGAGGCAGGCGGTGATCTCGGGCACGCTGGTTTCCCAGTTGTGCTCGTATTCGCAATGCAGCGGGCCGGGATAACCCTGGGCGTGGTATTCAGCGAGGATGCCGGCGATGTTGCTCTTGCCCTGGCCGAATGGCAGGTCGTGGGCTTTAACATTGCCGAACTCGGTGAGGTCCTTCATGTGGCTGTCGAAGATGCGGCCTTTGAGGATCTTGATGCAATCGACGGGATCGAGCCCGCTGCGGACCCAGTGACCGACGTCAGCACAGGAACCGAGGCGTGGGTCGCGATCTTTGACGAGGCCGAGCACGTAGTTCGGGTCCCAGAAGAGGTAGGCGCGGTCCAGCGGACGCTTCGGATGGTTGTGGATGGCCATCTTGATGTCGAATTCCTTCACGAGCGCCTCGATGCCGTCCATGCCAGCCACGTCAGGCTCGGAGATGACAATGCCGATGCCCATGGTTTTGCAGAATTCGAAGACCTTGCGATCAGCGGCGGCATCTTTGCCGAGCTTGATGACGCCGAAGCCGACGGCGGTGAGGCCTTTTTCAGCGAGCTTGGCCTTCACGGCGGCGATCATCTCGGGCGTGGCGTTCTGGTCCCACTTGGAGGTTTCGTCGTATTTCTGGCCGGGATAGAACTCGATGGTCTTACCACCCGCGATGGCTGTCTTTTCGATGGCCTCGAAGACGGTGTACATGCGGAAACTGTAAGCCTGGCAGCCGGCGAAGAATTCTCCGACTTTGGCGGTTTGGGGAATCTCGGCGGCGAAACAGGTCGCGGCGAGGAAGGAGAGGAGGAGCAGGGCTTTCTTCATGAGGTTGGAGAGGGCGGTTTGAACGGGTGCCGCTGGGAGCGCCTTACATCACGGAGGAGATAAACTCCAGCACACGTCGCTCCGACCAAGGTTGCAAACCGGCGCGGAAGTCGAGAAAGCCTACATGGCCGCCGTGCTCGGGGGCTTCCAGATGAAGGAATGGGCTGCCATGGGCCAGCTCTTCGGGGAAGGAGGGCAGACAGAGCAGCGGATCGTTTCGCGCATTCAGCAGCAGCGTTGGGACGGTGATTTTCTCCAGATGTGGCAACGAGCTGGCACGCGCCCAGTAGTCCGCCGCATCGGCAAAACCATGCAGCGGGGCGGTGATGCGTTCATCAAACTCCCGCAGCGTGCGCACGGCGGCGATGCCATCCTTGCCCGCGAGCATCTCGCGGAGGTCGGGATAGCGATGAGCTTTCGCGAGCACCTTGGCTTTCAGCGAGTGAAGGAAGCGCTGCTGATACACTCGGTTGGCCTTCTTTTCGTCCAAAGCCAGAGCGCTGGAGGCGAGGTCCACGGGGCCTGAAATACCGATCACGGCTCGGATCGAAGGATGCGCGGGAGCCTCGCCCACGCACTTCAGGCTCAAATTGGCCCCGAGGCTGAAACCCACGAGCACGATCTGCTGAAATGAAGCTGCCGCGAGCTTGATCACGAGTCGGAGATCACCCGATTCGCCGCTGTGGTAGAAGCGTCGGAGATTGTTTTCGATGCCGCCGCAGCCGCGGTAGTTCCACGCCAGCACCTCCCAGCCCTCGGCGGCCAGACTTTGGGCCATGCTGCGGATGTAAACCGCCTCGGTGGAGCCTTCGAGACCATGGGAAAGGATGGCGAGCCGTGATGTCTCGGGCTTCGACTTGGCCTTCATCCAGCGGAGTTCGAGGAAATCACCGTCCGCCAACTCCAGTCGCTCGCTTTGATCCCAGGGGCTTAGCCGACGTGGCACAAAGACGGGGAAGATCGTCTGCGCATGACCTCCCGGCAGCCAGCGCGGGGCGTGGTAGCTGGAGGTCAGGACCGGCATCAGCGCAGGAAGTTCTCCGCAAACACGAGGTCGGCAGGGAAGGTGATCTTCGGGTTCGGCGAGGGGTTATCGACGACGACCACCGCCACGCCGACGTGCTGCACGGCGGACACTTCATCGGTCACAAGTGCTCCATCTCGGATCACGGCCTCGTAAGCACTCACGAGTAGGTCTTTGGCAAAAACCTGCGGCGTCTCCATGACCCACACGCCAGTGCGGTCGAGGGACTCGGTGATCCTGCCGTCGGCATCCACGCGCTTAATGGTCTCTGTCATTGGCCGTGCGCAGGCCACGGCGCGTTGCTCACGAGCAGCGGCGATGCATTTGGAAATCTGCACCGGTGAGATCAAAGGCCGCGCGCCGTCATGCACGGCCACGATCTCGGATTTCAGCGAGCATTTCTGGAGTCCATTCCACACGGAAAAATGCCGCTCCACACCGCCAGGCACGATGGCGACGAGCTTCGACAGCCCGCCATGATCCCTCCAGTGCTCGATCTGCTCCGCCACGTCCTCGCCCGTGACGACGATGATCTCATCCACCTCCGCACAAGCCTGAAACTCCCCCAACGTCCTCCGCAGTACCGGAATGCCACCGAGAGGCGCGAGGAGTTTATTGAACCCCATGCGCCTGCTGCTGCCGGCGGCGACGATGATGGCGGAGGTCATGGGATTATTGCAGCCTCTTCGCGACCTCGGTGGAGAGCGTGCGGCTGTCGGCACGGCCTTCGGCGCGGGCTTGGAGCGCCTTCATGACGTTGCCCATGTCCTTTTTCGAGGTCGCGCCGAGTTCGGCGATGACGGTCTCCACTAGCTTCACGAGGTCTTCGGCGCTCATTGCGGCGGGCAGATACTTCTCCAGCACGGCGATCTCAGCTTTCTCCACGTCGGCGAGGTCGGCACGATTGGCGGTTTCGTAGCTGGCGACGCTGTCCTGGCGCTTTTTGATCTCCTTGCGCACCACGGCGATGGCGTCGGTATCATCCAGTTCGCCTTCAGCGCCGAATTTCTCGATGGCGGCATACTTGATGGCCGATTTCAGGCCGCGCACCACGTTCAGGGCCACGGTGTCTTTGGCCTTCATGGCCGTTTTCATGTCTTCGACGATCTGGGCAGAGAGGGGCATGGTCAGGTAGGGGTAAAAGTTGAGGGCCGGAGACTGGCGTAGGCTCGCCGAGTTGTCCACATTCCGCTCGCTCACCTCCTCCTTGCCAAACTCCCGCGATGTCCTAGCCTGCGCGCCCCTTATGGCCCAGTTTAAAATTCTCATCGCCGGTAACAACGACCCCATTTCGAGCAAAGGCATCGACCTCCTGAAGGCCGAGTCCGCCTTCGACGTTGTCGTGAACATGAACCTCAAAGAAGAGGCTGCGATGATCGAGGCCTCCCGCGATGCCCACGCCATCATCGTCCGTTCCGGTGCCAAAGTGACCGCCAAGGTGCTCGAAGCCGCCCCAAATCTGAAAGTCATCGGACGTGCCGGTGTCGGCGTGGATAACATCGACGTCCCAGTCGCCTCGAAGCGCGGCGTCGTGGTGATGAACACCCCCGGTGGCAACACGATCTCCACCGCCGAACAGGCTTTCACTTTGATGATGGCCCTCTCCCGCAAAACCCCGCAGGCCCACGCCACCATCGTCAGCGGCAAATGGGACCGCAAAAGCTTCCAGGGCACCGAAGTCTATGGCAAAACGCTCGTCGTGCTCGGCATGGGCCGCATCGGCGCGGAGTTCGCCAAGCGTGCGAAAGCCTTCGGCATGAGCGTCGTGGCTTATGACCCCTATTTGAGCAAAAACCGCGCAGAAAGCCTCGGCGTGACCCTTTGTGAAGACCTCGACGCCGCCATCGTGCAGGCCGACTACATCACGATGCACATGCCGCTCACGCCGGAGACGAAGCACATGATCAATGCCAAGCGTCTCGCTTCATTGAAGAAGAGCTGCCGCATCATCAACTGCGCCCGTGGTGGCCTGATCGACGACGCCGCTCTGGCCCAGGCCCTCACCGATGGCACCATCGCCGGTGCTGCGCTGGATGTCTTCGAAGTCGAGCCGCCACCTGCCGACTACCCGCTGCTGAGCGCTCCAAACACGGTCTTCACCCCGCACCTCGGTGCCAGCACCGAAGAGGCGCAGGAAAACGTTGGCATCGAGATCGCCGAAGTGATCAAAGCTCACCTCCTTCAGGGCACCGTCGTGAACGCGGTGAACATGCCGAACGTCGATCCTAAGGTGCTCGCCGAGATCGGACCCTTCCTCAAATTCGGCGAACTGCTCGGCCGCGTCGTCTCGCAGCTCGCTCCTTCGCGCTCGAACGTCGTGCGCATCAACTACAGCGGCAAAGTCGGCAGTGGTGACACCACCCTCATCTCCCGCGCCGTGCTGAAAGGCTTCCTCGAACGTGCCGTCGGTGCCGAGCAGGTGAACTACATCAACGCTAATGGCGTCGCCGAAAACCTCGGCCTGCGCTTTACTGAAAGCCGCCTGCCAGAGGCCAACGTCTTCACCGACCTCATCGAAGTCCAGGCCAGCAACGGCAGCGAGACCGCCAGCATTGGCGGCACCTTCTTTGCTGGTGAGCCACGCATCGTGAAGGTCAATGAGCGCCACATCGAGACCCGCCCGGAAGGCACCCTGCTCCTCATTGAGAACCAGGACCGCCCCGGCATGATCGCCGCCTACAGCAGCATCCTCGGCAAAAATCAGGTCAACATCGCCGACATGTCCCTCAGCCGGAACAAGGAAGGCGGCACCGCCCTTACCTTGCTCACGCTCGACTCCACCCCCGCCGCCGAAGTGCTGGCCGAGCTGGAGAAGATCCCCGGCATCACCCGCGTCCACAGCGTGGTGGTTTGAGGTCAGCAACCCTCGTTTGATCATCGAAAGTTCGGAGGCAGGCTCAGGCCTGCCTCCTTTTTTTGTCGCCATGCGCTCCGCCCTTCTGCCTCTGATCCTGCTCACGCTTGTCGGCTGCCAGCCGTCCGAGCTGCAGTTGATCCAGGGAAAAACGATGGGCACCACCTGGAGCCTGCGAGCCCTCGGAGCCGATGAAAAAGCCCGCCAACTCATCCAGACGCATCTCGATCAGCGCGAGGCGGTGCTTTCCCATTGGCGCAAAGACTCGGCGCTGAGTGTTTTTAATGCCGCCACCTCCACCAACTGGCAGACTGTGCCTCGCGAGCTTGTCGAAGTCGTCGAACTCGCCCTCCGGATTGCCGATCAGACTGATGGCGCACTCGACATCACCCTCGCGCCCTTGGTCGAGGCCTTCGGTTTCGCGCCGAAGATGGCTGCCGATGCAGTCGTGATCACTGGCTGGCAACATTTGCAGTCACGGCTTGATCCTCCCGCTCTGAAAAAGGATGTGCCGCAGGTCCGCCTCAACGTTGCCAGCGTCACGGAAGGCTTCGTGATCGATGAACTCGTATCGATGCTGAAGGCAAAAGGCCTGAGCGACTTCCTGCTCGAAGTCGGGGGCGAGGTCGCCGCCATCGGACATGCGCCTGACGGCCAGCCTTGGCGGGTCGGCATCCAAACCCCCGAAGCTGCTCAGGGCGACTCTTTGCAAACCATCCCGCTCTCCAACCAGTGCGTGGCCACGAGCGGCACCTATCGACATCAAAAGGAAGGTCGCAGCCACCTCATCGACCCACGCACGCGGAGGCCTGTGGAGCATTCTCTCGTGTCCGTCACTGTCATTCACGAGTCCTGCGCCCTGGCCGATGGCTACGCCACAGCCCTCATGGTGATCGGCCCTGAGCGTGGACGAGTGATCGCCGACAAGCTCGGGCTGCGCGTGCTTTGGATCATGGGCGAGAACCCATGACGAGATTTGGAAGGGCGGGTCTTCGACACCGTAACTGATTCATCCAATCACTCATGACCTCACGCCGCCACTTCATCGCCACCGCCGGCAGCTTGCTACTGCCTGGCATCTCCCAAAGCCATGCGGCACCAGCCATCGAGGGTGAGACGGAGCATTTCTACTATCGGATGCCGGCGACGGACGCGCCGTACATCGACTCGCAGCGCGGCAGTAGGGCCTTCGCGTTTGGCGGTGGGAAGATCATGCTCTCCGAGGACTGCGGGAAGACTTGGGCGCATAGCGCGGACTTTACCGAGGCGGATAACATCACCTTCAGCGTGCTGATGAAGAATGGGAACGTGCTCTTCGCCACGCGTGAAAAGCTTTTCCTCAGCACGGACAATCTCAAATCTCATCGCGAGATCATCGTGAAGAAGCCCGATGGTAGCGACTACCTGCCGCACAAGCCGGTGAAGTCGGATCAGCCGGGCTGGTATTTTCACTCGCTCGATGGCGAGCACTGCTTCGAGGTGGATGGCAAAGAAATGCTCGTGTGGGGCAACTACTGCAACGTGCTCGGCGGTGCCGTGCCGGTGAACATTTATTACTCCATCGACAACGGTGAGACAGTGAAGCTGGCGTATGCCTTTGGCCAGAACCCGAAGTTCCAGCAGAAAGACGCGCCGCCAGATGCTCCCATGCTCGGCGATCCGAAGAACCCGCTCATCGCCCGCCACATCCACAACGTGTGTTACAACCCAGCGGAGGAAGCTTTCTATGCCTGCACTGGCGACATCGACCGCACGCATGGCAAGGAGGTCCATTGGCTGCGCGGCACCTACGATGCCAAAGCGGATGTGTGGGACTGGAAGCTCGTGATCTCAGTGGACTCGAATTCACGCTTCAAAGCCGGTGGACTGAACTTCATCGACGGCAAGATCTACTGGATCGCCGATGCGAACGGCCCCGCCATCGCCAATCGACATGATCGCGGTATCTTCATGTGCGATCCGAAGGACTTCACAGACACGTCGAAGCACACGCTGCTCTTCAATCCCATGTTTGAGTCCGCGAACATGCTCTATCAGGACGGCGTCTTTGTCGCCACGCATTGCGCGCCAGCGTCCACCTATGCCTGCGGCATCATCTGGTCGCCGGACAAAGGCAAGACCTGGGCGCAATACGACCTCAAGGAGTTCGAGCCACGCTCCGGCTGCCGCATCAACGCGAAGAACAGCGACGGCTGGTTCCGCATGGATCTGCGCAAAGGCTGGATCGAGCGCGCCGAGGTGCTGTTTCTCAAACCAAAGGCATAACACGTATGAAGCGATTTTTTCAAACCTGCATCGCCTGGGTTGTGTGTGGCAGCCTTTTGGCCACTGAACCTGCGGAATGGAAAGCGGCGGCGACGAAGGCGGTCATCACGCCGACGGAGCCGATGTATCTCGCAGGCTTCGCGAATCGTGAGGTGCCGGCGGAGAGCACTGCGATGGAGCTTTTCGCTAAATCGCTCGCGATTGAGGACCAACAAGGCGCGCGCTTCGTCATGGTGACGCTGGATCTCGTGGAGGTGACCTACCAGCTCCGCGATGCGGTGGCAGCGGCGGTGAAAACGAAGTTTGGGCTGCCGGAGAAGGCGCTGCTGCTCAACTGCTCGCACACACACTGCGGGCCGGAGCTGCGCTACACGGAGCTGGAGTTCATGGGCTTCACCGATCCGCTGCGGAAGGAGCGCTGCCTGCGCTACAACGCGTTTTTGACCGACAAAATCGTGGGCATCATCGGCGAGGCCTTGCAGCATCTGGAACCGGCGACGGTGAGCTATGGCCATGCGCGTTGTGGCTTCGCGATGAATCGTCGGCTGAAGAGCGACAAGCCGACGGGCGATCCCTATTTGAACAGCCCGAATCCTGAAGGCGTGGTGGATCATGACGTGCCTGTGCTGACGGTGAACACGGCAGCAGGCAAGCTGAGCGCGATTGTCTTCGGCTACGCCTGCCACAACACGTCGATGAGCATCAAGCAGTGGCACGGCGACTACGCGGGCCATGCGCAGCAGATGATCGAGGAGACGCATCCGGGCACGGTGGCGCTGTTCATGATGGGATGCGGCGGCGATCAGAACGCGTATCCGCGCTTCAGCCCCATCTTCAGCATGAGACACGGTCAAAGCCTCGCCACCGCAGTGGAGGCGGCGATTGATGCGAAGCCGAAACCGATCCACGGGCCGCTGCGCATCGACTGGCAGACGACGCGGTTCGATTACCAGTCCATCCCGACAGCGGAGTTGATCGCGAAGCGTCTCAGCACCGGCGAAGGCTATGACAAGGGCTACGAGGTCTATCAGCGGAAGTGGGACGAGAAGCGGCTGTATGCGATCAAGAACGGCGGCCTGCGTGATCACTACGATTACCCGATTCAAACGGTGCGCTTTGGCAGCGATCTCACCTTCGTGGCGCTCAGCGGTGAGACGTGCGTGGATTACTCGCTGCGGCTAAAACGCGAGTTCAGCGGCCCAGGCCTCCTGTGGGTCGCTGGTTACAGCAACGACATCCTCGCCTACATCCCGAGCAAGCGCGTGCTGCTGGAAGGCGGCTATGAGGCCTTTCGTTCATTGATGTATTGGTCCAATCCGCTGCATCCTGACAAGTTTGCCGACACGCTGGAAGAGCGCATCATCGGCAAGGTTCAGGAGATGCTGAAGC
>JBILPY010000560.1:0-3468 GCA_044373575.1 Prosthecobacter sp.
TGTGCGGTGCAGGCGGCTCCGTCATCGGCAGCGAGGAAGAGAACCATCTGCGCGAACTCGTCGGGCATGATGCGGCGTTTGATGGCCTGATCGCGCATGGTGCCGGCTTCGCCTTCGGGCGACCACCACTTCGTGAGTTGTCGCTCCGTGGGCACCCAGCCGGGGAGCACGGTATTCACACGCACGCCATGCGGGCCAAAGGTGCGCGCCATGGTGCGTGTGATGCCTTCCACGGCCGATTTGGCGATGGCGTAGCCGGGGAAGAAGTCCTCCTGCATCATGTAGCTGCTGGAGCCGATGTTAATAACCGATCCATGTGCTGCGGTGATCATCTGCGGTGCCAGCGCCTGGATGGCGAAGAAGTAATGCCGCAGGTTGGTGTTGATGCGGTTGTCGAAATACTCGGGCGTCATGTCCTGCCAGTCGTGGCGGTCATCGTTGGCGGCGTTGTTGACCAAAACGGTGACGCTGCCGAGATCGCGAATCGCAGCGGCGCAGGCGGATTTTAGCGCTGCGATGTCCAGCAGATCGACCTCGTAAAACAAGGGCGCATGAGGCACGCCAGCGTCGATGCAGCGTTGAATCGTGGCTTGGGCATATGCGATGTTTTTGTCCACAAAGGCCACGCGGCTGCCCTGGCGGGCGAACTGCTCCACGAGGGCACTGCCGATGCCATCTGCGCCTCCAGTGATGAAGACGGTGCGATCAACGAGCGAGGGATAGCGGGCGTAGTGGGCAGGCATGAAGGTTGGGTCGAGGAATCACTGCAACGTCTGCAAATAGCGCACGATATCGGCGAGTTGCGCATCGCTGAAACCTGTGGCGATGGGCAGCATGACGGACTTTCCGGCGACGTAGCCTGCGCTTTTGATCGTGGCGATGGGAACGGCCTGCGTGGCACCGCCCATGAGCATGAGGGTGATGTCTTTGTCGCTCTCGTTCTTTTTGAAGCCTTCGAATTTGCCGCCGTCTTGTGTCTCGATGCGGTAGAGGCGGAACACTTGCTCAATGGCGGCATCCGGGGCGAGAATGGCGGTGAGGAGGCCGTCGGTGTCGCGCTTGGAAGAACCATCGAGAGGCGGTGCGAGTGAGATGCCTTTGCCGCCAGCGCTGTGGCAGGCAAGGCAGGTGCTTTCGACGATGGGTCGGCCTTGATCGGGCTTCGCGTTCGGCAGGAGAGCTTTGACGGCTGCGATGCGCTTGGCGAGTGACGCGACGTCTTCCGCGGTGGGGTCAGGTACTGTGGCGATGGTTTTGTCCCACTTGGATTCGTTCAGCACGGCTGCGGGTGATTTCGTTTCCGCGAGCGAGAGCAGGAAGTCTTGGAAAGCTCGCTCGTAGCTGCCGCCGAGTGCGAGATACGTGCCGTTCCAGCCTTTGACCTCGGTCTTGGGAGCGGGGTTCGCGCTCCAGCGCTTCAACCACGAGATGTGCGCTGGATTCACCGGCCCAGCGGCTCGGCGGAAGAAGCGCAGCACTTCATAGCGCACGGTCCATTCGCGTTCGTTGGCCAGCGGTTGGAGCAAATCGAACGCGGTGTCTTCGCCGATCTTTAGCGTGCTGAGTGAGCGCACAGCCTCGCGACGGAGATCGGGCGAGGCATCGGCCAGGAACGTCGTCCATAGCGCAGCATCGAAGTGGCCCAGCTCTTCGAGCGACCAAAGTGCGTGAATGCGGGCATCGACACTCGTATTCACGTCCACCGCCAACTGCGTGAGCGAGGGGATGAGTTCTTTGCCGCCACGCTGGCCGATCTGATGCCACGCGGCACGCATTTCCCAGGTGCTGTCGACTTTGAGATGCGCTGGCAACTCGCTCGCGGGCACGCGTGTCATGTCCGGCACCTTGGCGCTGCTCTGTGAGCTGTGGCGGATGCGCCAGACGCGGCCGCGCTCCTTGTCGCGTGCAGGATGATCGCGCGGGATCTCGTTGTGCGAGATGATTCGGTTATACCAGTCGGTGATGTAGAGGCAGCCATCGGGGCCGAAGGTGATGGCGACCGGGCGAAACATCGGGTCGGTGCACGAGACGAGATCGCCGCGCTTTTCAAAGGTCCACACGCCGCGTGCATCCAGCGTGGCGGCGACGGCGTGGATCTTCCCGAGGATGGGATTCGCGATGTAGAGCAGCCCGTGCCATGGCGCGGGGAAGCTGCCGCTTTTGTCATCGCAGATGGCGAGCCCGCTGAAGCCGGTGCCGCCGAGATTGAGGTCCTGCGCTGTCGGCGGATGAATGGGCGAGGACGGATGCAGCTTCATCGCCACGTAACCGGGATAGTTCGAGTCTTCCTCAAAGGGCACGACGCTGTAGCCGAGGTCATTTGCCTCATGGATGAACACACGCCCCGTGCGCCCATGGGCCCAGGCCCAGATGTTGTTCAGCCCGGCGCTCAGGATGCGCGTGTCGGTGCCATCCGGCTTCATGGAGGCGACTAGCGTGCGGTTGAAGACGAAGATCTTTCCTTCCGCATCCGTCATGCGTCCGCTGTTCAGCAGGCCCTGGGAAAACGTCACGCGTCCGCCTGGCATCCACGTGAGCTGATGCGGAACGGTGTGCGTGTCCTGCACGCCGAAACCTTTGGCCAAAACGCGCCGTTCATCGGCGTGGCCATCGCCATCGCGATCATCGAGATAAAAGATCTCCGGCCCCTGAGCGACGAACACTCCCTTCCCATGCGGCAGCAACGACACGGGCATGACCATGCCCTCCGCAAAAGTGCGTGCCGTCTGCGGCGTGCGAGCCGTGGGCGTATCGAACACGACGATGCGATCCTTGCCCGGCTGCGTCCAAATGATGTTGTCCTTGTCACACGGATACGCCGTCGCCGTGGCCGACCACATGCGCCCAGCATCATCAAAGGCGACCATCGTGGGTTTGGGCAGCCCGGTTTCCTCGCTCGCCACCAGTTCCACCTCGAATCCTTCGGGCACGATGAACTTCTTTCGCTGCTCCGCCGCCTTCAGTGGCTGCACTTCGAGATTGTTGTAGCTGATGTCCCGCTGGGGCTTCGCCTCTGGTGCCGCAGGCTTGCTTGTCTGGGTGACGATGAGCGGCTTTGCCAGCGCCACTACGTCCGCATCGGCTCCCACTGCCAGCACGACGTAATCGAGCCCCAGCAGGTAGCTCTTCTTCGCCGCAGTGTTGGCGCCTTTCACCGTGATGCTCAGACGATGCGCGCCAGCTTTCAACGTGATCGCTTTGCCAAGCGGAACCGTGCCTGCGTGGATCACGCTGCTGTTAAAGAGGTCGATGGGCTCCGCGAGCGACTGCCCATCCAGCGCGAACTCAAACACGCCATAATCCACCGCCTTCGTCAACCCCGCGCCGAGTCGATACTCGCCGTCCTTGGCCACCGGCAGCACAAGTTCCAGCACATCTCCAGGCTCCGCGCCCGTCCACCATAGATGCGCCATCCCACTCCAAGTGATGTGACGATACGAGCGCAGATCTTGCAGCCGCGCCTGCCCC
>JBILPY010000561.1:0-3466 GCA_044373575.1 Prosthecobacter sp.
CGCGGCCTGCTGGAGGACACGCTCGTGGTCTGGAGCGGCGAGTTTGGCCGCACCCCCTGGAGCCAGGACCTCAGCCGCACCGCGCCCATCGAAAAACATGGCCGCGAGCATCAGCCCGAAAGCTTCTGCGCCTGGATGGCCGGCGGCGGGGTCAAAGGCGGCCTCATGCATGGCGAGACCGACGAGTTCGGCTTCCGCCCCGTCTCCGGCAAGGTCCATCTTCACGATCTCCACGCCACGATCCTGCACCTGCTCGGCCTCGATCACGAACGCCTCACCTGGCGCCACCTCGGCCGCGATTTCCGCCTCACCGATGTTTATGGCGAAGTGGTGCAGGAGATCCTGGCGTGAACGGCTTGCCACGACACACGACAAACGATGGCGGAGAAGCCTGCGCCAGCAGCTGCGGCAGAAAATAAATCCACGAGTGCCACACATCATGAAACGCACACTCTACCTCCTCATCGCCCTGCTATTTTCGGGGGCAATTGCCCAAGCGGACCTCGTCGCGCATTTTCGCTTCGACGGCGACCTGAAGGACGCCACCGGTCAACACGATGGTCGGCCGGTCGATCCGAAACTTGCGTATTCTTTTGCCACCGGACGCGTCGGCAGCACGAGCAGATGCCTGGCAAATTGTGTCTCCACCTGAACCCTTGGTGGTATCCGCACGACCTCTACGCGCCGAAGGACGCCCAAAGCGGCGGCCCCTTCACCATCGGTCGCGTGATTCACAGTAGCCGCAGCGTCGGCTTCACCGGCTGGATCGGCGGCGTGGCCGTGTTTGATCGGGCGCTGAGCGCGGAGGACCTTGGAAGGCTGTTCAAAGTGGCTGCGGCTTTAGCCGCAGTTTATCGTGATGGTTCGGCTTTAGCCGCAGCCACTTTGATCATCAAATCTCAAAGTGACACTTTCAGTTTTCATGGCAGCCCCGAGGCAAACGGAGCATTCGCGTGGGCTGTGTGCAAAACTTGAATCCTCTCTCGAATCATGCGAGCTGAAGCATGATCATGATGCGTTACCCTTCAAAGCTCCGTCTCCTCGTTGTCACACTGCTTTTTGCCTCGCGTCTGTTGAGCTCCGCTCAGGCTCAGCGTGACGGTTCGCCGCTCGATCATCTGCCGGAGCATGTTAGACAGCTCGCCTCCTGGGGAGAGCGGCCCGACTTTCGCCATGATGGGCAACGCATCCTGTTTCTGTCCAAGGTCTTCGGCGATGTCTATGAATACGAGATCGCCACGGGGCGCATCACGCCTTGCACGGATCACTTCAAGCACCACGGCTTCACTCGGGCGCTCTACTTGAGTAATGGCGATGTGTTGTTGAGCGGGCCCGTGGCCACCTTTGATCGCACGGACAAGGAGGCTCGGCAAAAGGCGCGAAGCTCCTCCTACCTGAGCGTGCTGGACAAGAGCTTCACCCAGCCGCCCGTGCCGCTGGATGAGCACTGCGATGAAGGCCCGGCGGTGTCGCGTCATCGCCTCCGCATCGCATGGACGCATGGCCTGCAGGATCGCATCTCCACGGCAGAGCTGAGCTATGAGGAAGGCAAACCGCGACTCGTGAACAAGCGCCAAGTCGTTCAAGTAAGCGACTTCCCCGAGGGCAGCCGTCCGCAACGCTGGATCGAGGCCCAGAACTTCGTGCTGCCGCTCGACACGCAACTGACCGTGACCGCCTACGAACTCAATGGCAGCGCCAACAGCGAGGCTTACCTTCTCGATCTCGGCAGCGGTGCTCTCACGAATCTCTCCCGCTCTTCCGATCACTATGAAGAGGTCGAGGGTATGTTCCCCGATGGCAAACACACGTTGGTCGAGCGGGCCGAGCATCATGGCAATCACTGGCCGTTGATTGATGCCTGGAAGCTGGCGCTGGATGGCACAGGCAAGGCCGAACGCCTCACCTTCTTCACGGATTTCAAAGGCTACAAGGCAGGCGAACCGGTCGTCAGTGATGATGGGAAGCACCTGGCCTTCACCCTCGGCAAAAGCGGCATGGAGGCGGGTCAGGGCTTTGGGTTGTTTCTCATGAAACTGGGCAAGTGACGATCGCAACCTCATGGGTTGGCATCGTCATTCTCGGGACGGTCCAGTGAAGGTCTGAGCAAACTGAAATCTTTTTTCGGCAAATGAAGCCGGTCGCTGTGACTTTGAAGGTGACAAACCACCATGCCGCCGCCGCTTGATCCTCAGCACGACCAGTTTCTCCGCCTCTACGCGGAGCAGGAGCATGCGTTGCATGGGTATGTGCGGTCGATGCTGCCGGACCGGCATGAGACCTCGGAGGTGATGCAGGAGGTGATCGTCACGCTATGGCAGAAGTTTGAGAGCGCGGTGGATTTTCGCCATTGGGCTTTCGGTGTGGCTCGAATGAAGGTGCTGCACCATCTCCAGCGTCGAAAGCGCGACCGGCATATGTTTGGCGAGGAATTGATTCAGCAGCTCGCGGACCGGCAGGCGCAGATGGAGGAGCGGCACGTCACGCAGCGCGAGGCGCTGGAGCACTGCCTGGAAAAGCTGCCGCAAGTGCAGCGCGAGCTGGTGCTCACTGCCTACACGAAGGGCACACGCATGGACGATCTGGCAGCGCAACGCGGCGAGACCGCGATGGCGATTTACAAGAAACTGCACCGCATCCGGCAGGCACTGCTGGAGTGCGTGCGCCGCACCCTGGCTCAGGAGGAACCGATATGACGACGAACTGGCATGATCTCATCCAACGCTACATCTCCGGCACGATCACAGAGGCCGAGACGGAGGCGTTGGAGCAGCAACTCAAAACGGATGCCGCGCTGCGCGACTGGTATCTCGATGCACTCAATCTCGACTCCGCGCTCGAACTCACCGCCGAGGCTGCCGAGCTGGCGCTGAGCCTTCCGGTGCCGCCTTCTCACCGGGTGTTCACGCTTGGATCGTCTCAATCTTTCCGCTGGCTCTCCTGGCGTCCGCTCACCGCGGCTGCGGCGGGTTTGTTGATCGGCATGTTCTGCACTTCGATGGTGTTTGCTTATGTCGCGCCGTCATTGGGCAAGGCGATGTCGCTGTTGCAGGATGGCTTTGAATCTGGGCCTGCGCCGTTGGTAACGGGCGTGCCGCTTGAGCCGGGCAAGTGGAGTGGCGATTACTCGGAAGTGGTGGAGCAGCAGGGCGTGAGGCCGGCGAGTGGGAAGAACATGCTGCGGTTTCTGCGGGGCGATTATGAAGGTAGGGACATTCCTTCGAGCCATAGCAGCGATGTCTTTCGACTGGTGGATGTGCGGCCCTTTCGGCGAGAGTTTGCGGACGGCGGCGCGGTGGTGCAGTTGACAGCGGTTTTTAATGCGGTGCCGTTTCCAGCGGATGAGAGCTTCAACGCGACGCTGACACTCTTTGCCCTGGATGCTAGTTTGGTGGGCAATGAAGCCGTGAAAGGGGAGAATGTGCTCTCAGTGGAGTCGCTTGCCGTATAGCGCAGCAGCCGAGTC
>JBILPY010000562.1:0-3460 GCA_044373575.1 Prosthecobacter sp.
CTATGGAGGGACTGGGGGGCGAAGGTCTCTGGGTGGGTGATGCGGATGGCGAGGCCGGGGACCATCTGGCCGACGCTGCCCTGGCGGTGGCTGGGGAGCCAGGTGTAGCCTTTGGAGTCGTCGCCGTGGGGGAGGGGATTGGGGAGGTTGACGTTGGAGACGGGGGAGGTCTCGGTGAGGCCGTAGCCTTCGAAGACTCGCTTGCCGAATTTGGCCTCGAAGGATTCGGAGACGGCGGCGGGGAGTTTTTCGGCGCCGGTAACGCAGAGCTTGATGGAACTGAGGGCTTCTTTGTTCACGCCGCGCAGGTAGCCCCGCAGGAAGGTGGGCGTGGCAATCATGAGGGTGATGCGATATTTCTCGATGAGTTCGCCGAGTTTTTTGGTTTCCAGCGGGCTGGGGTAGGTGATGAGATTGACGCCACAGATGACTGGATACCAGAGGGTGACAGTGCAACCGAAGCTGTGAAAGAGAGGGAGGCAGCCGAGAATGCTGTCGCTACGGGTCATGCCGAGGCGGCTGCCGAACTGGATGACGTTGGCCATCAGATTTCGATGGCTGAGGACGACGCCCTTGGGGTTTCCTGAACTGCCACTGGTGAAAAGTACCAATGCCTCGCCACGGCCACCTTTGCGCGGCACGCCGAGGAGGAGTGCGAGGAGGAAGCCGGGGAGGAGCTTGCTCAAAACGAGCCAGAGGCCGATTTTTACCTTCAGCTTCGGCAGGAGGCGCTCGATGAGGATGAGATGCTTGCTGGAAGGCCAGGGGAACTGCTGGGCTTTGCGGACGAAGATGTCTGCGGTGATGAAGCGGTCGATGTCGGCGGCCTTGATGGCGTGCTCAATGGCTGGGCGTCCGGCGGTGAAGTTCAGATTCACGGGGATCTTTCCCGCGAGGAGGACTGCGATGTTGGCGATGAGTCCGCCGATGCCGGGTGGCAGTACAATGGCGACGCGCTTCTTTTTGGTCTCGGATTTGATGTGTCTGGAGAGGGCGGCGGCGACGGCGAGGACGCGATCATAACCGAGCGATTTGTCGTCTTTTCCGTCGATGACTTTGTTTCTGCTGCCGTGACGTTTGAGGCCGAGAAGCATGGCATAGGCGAGGTGCATGCCGAGGGCCGGATGCGAGGAAAAGGCCTGTTCGGCGAGGCTGAGGAGCGCCTCTTGGTAGGCGGCGAGGGTGGTCTCTGCCGGGGTGAGCATCTTGCCGAAGGCCATGACGACGGCGCTTTCATCATAGTGGGCTTCGATGTCGAGTGCGATCTCCCTGCTGTTCTGGACATAGACGGGCAGGACGGGGACGCCGGCCTTGAGCAGGAATTCGAGCCTGGCTCCAGGCACGGTGCTCATGGGGGAGTTGATGACCGCAGCTTCGGCGGGCAGGTAGATGATCACGCGATCTTCACTTGCCTCACTTCCGACGACCTGACGGAAGGTGCTGGTGTCAGTGGTGTCGGAGTCGATGGCGAGTGCGTGGACGTTTTCCTTTTCCAAATGCGCCCGCATCAGTGGTGGCAGTGCGGCTCCCTGCTCGATGAGGCAGGTGATCTGACGGCCTGCCAGAATGTTCTCCAAGCGCAGCAGGTCATGGTAGCTAAGCTGGCTGGGCAGGATGAGAAAGCCACCTGTGTCAGGCAGGTTTTCACGGCCAATGACTTTCAGATTCTTGAGCGAGACAGGGTTTTCCGAGGGCATGGACTTGGGGGCGTCAGGTGCGGTATTTGAACCAGACTCTAAGCGAGATCAGGCCTGCTTTTCCAGTAGGAAAAGGCAGGCCTGATTCCGGGGTGTCAGAATGATTATTTCTGCTCAGGAGCTGGGGCGGAAGCCGGTGCTTCCGCTGCGGGTGGTGCAGCAGGTTGCTGGCTTCCGTCATGATGATCTGTGTGATCATCATGATGGTCTTCATGATCGTGCTTGTCCTCGCGTGGATCGTGGCCCTCTTCGTGGTGCTTGATGTCAGCGCTGGCAGTGACCCCTTTGAGATGGACCTTGAATTTGCGTTGCCGCTGCTGCTCGGGCAGGGGGCTAATCTGCATGTTGATGTTTCGACCGGCCATCTTGGGCTCCTGGTCCACATGGCCCATGTTCAGGAGATCTTCCTTGATCTTTTTGGCGAGTGCGTGGCCGAGTTCCTGATGGGCGATCTGACGACCGCGGAACTGGAGCTGGATGCGCACTTTGTGACCTTCAGCGAGGAAGTCTTCGGCGTGGATGATCTTGATGAGGTAGTCGTGCGGGTCGATGCCAATACGGAATTTCAGCTCCTTCACTTTGCCACCTTTGTGGTGCTTGTGAGCTTCCTTCTTGTGCTTCTCCTGCATATATTTGTATTTGCCGTAATCGACGATCTTGCAGACCGGCGGTTCGGCGTTCGGGGCGACTTCGACGAGGTCGAGCCCGCGTTCCTTGGCCATGCGAATGGCCTGATGCGTGGGCAGAACGCCGTACTGAGCATTGTTCACTCCATCCACGACACGGACCTTCGGCGCACGAATACGTTCGTTGATGCGAGTCTGGTCCACGAAACGGCCATTGTTTGGCCGACCGCGGCCGGGAGGGCCGCTGCTGCCACCACCCATTGGGCGACTACCACCACCCATGGGCGGCCGGTAACCTCCTGCGGCTCCGCCACCCACCGGCGGGGCTCCAGCGGGGCGTGGACCTGGCGGTGGGGCACCGAGCGGACGCTGTCCTGCTGGCGGTGGGGCACCTGCCGGACGAGCCGGAGGGTTGGTGTTTGCCTGGCCAGGTCGCCCTGCGAACTGGTTGCTGCTCAAGTTTTGGAATGGGTTGCTAATAGGATACCTCCTGGATGGATTCGGAACTCGAAGAGTTGTTAGGTTCAACTCTACGAAAGGATTTTACGCGTGCAGCACGATACAGTACAAACATATCAGGCCGTGCAGACTCGCGGCAGCATGGGTGACTCCTCCTTCTCCCGATCATGCGGGATGTTTGAAGAGAATTGAATGAAAGCCATGCTGAGGGTGAAAGTCGCGAAACGTGCTGACCACTGGATTTAAGAGAACCAATCCAAGGAGCACGCGAATCTGAACGAAACTTGTAACCACTTTCTTAGCTTCCAGCAAGATGATTTCCGATAAAGTGCCAGCTCAAATGGCTGTGATCTCTTGTGGACACCGGGTCTTTAGGGCGACTGCCCGCCATTTTCAAGCCTGGGAACGGTCTGGGTGGTGGACCTCCGGGGCACGTCGGAACCATAGAGATCAATAGTGCGCTTGGCGATGATGTCGATTAGCGCGGGTTGCAATGTGCGGGCGGCGATGTTGGAGACGGCCATGCCCGCCCAGGTGACTGGAGATTTATATTTCAGCACCTGCCACACTGGCAGCAGGCGCTTGTACCATTTGCCCACGGACTGCATCGTCTCATGGGTGGCGATTTTGTGGGTCATCTCCCAGGTTTTCAAAGCGGTGCTGGCGCTAACATCCACA
>JBILPY010000091.1:0-11278 GCA_044373575.1 Prosthecobacter sp.
GCGGAACACACGACGGCAGATGGCGACTTCGTTGTAGTCCACATTCAGCGCCTGCTCGCAGTCCGCCATGACGAGCACGACCTCCGCCATGCCGACGGGCTTACGCTTGTCTGTGCCGTTGAAAATGACGTCTGCCATTTCTTCTCCTCGTAGCGCTTTGGCCGAGGTCTCACCGAGCACCCAGCGGATGGCATCGACGACGTTCGACTTACCGCATCCATTGGGACCGACGATGCCGGTCACGCCTTTGTGGAACTCGAAGTTCGTCTTGTCGGCGAAGGACTTGAAGCCGTGGATGGTGAGGGTTTTGAGATACATGGCGGTCAGGATAGGTTGAGACCGCTCACGAAACGCTATCCGCCTGAACCCCGGCAAGTGGGAAGGCTGTTTTTTACCCTATCTTGGGGTTGGTTAAGACATCCAAAACAAGATATGGGATTTCCGAACCCCCTCCTCGTGTGAATAAAGAGCGGGGCTGTGAACAAGGAAGGCTAGGCCCCGAGCTGTCGCGCCCACTCGATGGCTCGCAGCATCCCAGTGGCTTTATTGACCGTCTCCTGATACTCGGAAGCGGGATCGGAATCGGCGACAACGCCTGCCCCGGCCTGTACATAAGCTTTGCCGTCCTTCACCACACAGGTGCGCAGGGCGATGCAGGAGTCGAGGTTGCCATCGAAGCCATAGTAACCCACCGCTCCGGCATAGGCGCAGCGTTTGCTCTTCTCGACTTCGTTAATGACCTCCATGGCACGCACCTTCGGACTGCCACTGACAGTGCCAGCGGGGAAGGTGGCACGCATGACGTCGTAGGCGTTTTTGTCGGCATTGAGTTGGCCTTCGACGTTGCTGACGATGTGCATGACGTGGCTGTAGCGCTCGATGATCATGAGGTCGGTCACTTTCACGGTGCCGTATTCGGCGACGCGGCCCACGTCGTTGCGGGCGAGATCAACGAGCATGATGTGCTCGGCGCGCTCCTTTGGATCGGCGAGCAACTCGGCGGCGAGTGCATCGTCTTCGGCCTTGGTTTTGCCCCTCCAGCGGGTGCCGGCGATGGGGCGGATCTCGATTTTGCCGTCGAGGCATTTCACATGCACCTCGGGCGAGCTGCCGACGAGCGAGAAGCCACCGGGCAGATCCATGCAGAACATGTAGGGCGATGGATTCACATGCCGCAGAGCGCGGAAGAGGTCGATGGTGGTGCCGGTGTAGTCGGTCTCGAAGCGCTGCGAGGGCACGCCCTGGAAGATGTCCCCCGCCCCGATGTACTCCTTCATCTTCGTCACCATGCCTTCGTATTCGGCACGTGTGGTGTTGCTGACCGGCGGCGGGAGCTGGTCGTTCTTCACCGGGGCAAAAGTTTGCAAAGGCTTCACGGCGAGCGGCTTGGAGAGCTTCGCGATCAGCGTTTCGATCTGAGCCTTGGCCCATTCGTAGGCGGCTTCCAGGCTGGCATGCTCATCGGTGTGCACATTGGCCACCAGCATGAGGCGGCGGGTGCGGTGGTCGAAAATCAGAACCGTGTCCGTCACCATAAAAACCATGTCCGGCAGCCCCAGTTCGTCCTTTGGCGGCGCGGGCAGGGTCGGCTCGAAGAAGCGGACCATGTCGTAGGCCAGATAACCAACGGCTCCGCCATGGAAAACGGGGATGTTTGCCGCCTCGGCAGGCTTGTAGGGCAGCATGATCTGGCGTAGCTCTTCCAACGGATCAGTGGTGGAGGTGTAGCGGCGGGTTTTGCCGCGCTCCTCCACTTCGATCTCTTTGCCACGGGCGGTAAAAATCAGGCGTGGTGAGCTGCCGAGCAGGGAGTAGCGGCCCGAGTGCTGGGTCAGCTCAGCGGACTCCAAAAGGAAGGCGCAACGTCCATCGTGGATCTTTTGGAAGGCGGAGAGAGGCGTTTCGTAATCTGCGGCCAGTTCTGCCATCACCGGCACGAGGTTTCCTTTCGCAGCGAGGGCACGGAAGGCATCGAAATCAGGCTGGAGATGGAGATGGAGCTGGGGCATGGCAGGGGGCGGGCGGAAAGGAGCGCCGAGGTTGGATGCGAATGCCTGTGCGGGCAAGTTGCCGTGTGCGGTCTGTTGAACCTCCCGGTTGACGCCTTGCCGATACTCTTCAAAAGCAGAGTCCCCATGTCTGACCGCGCCGTTTTCCGCACCATCCCTGTCCGCGAACTCCTTGCTGACCAGCTTCTCGATCTCTCGAAGAAGATGAAGCTCTCGCTCTCCAAAGCCGACATGCTGGTCGTGCAGCAGATCTTTAATGAAGAAGGCCGCGATCCTACCGATGTCGAGCTGGAGGTCATCGCCCAGACCTGGTCGGAGCACTGCAAGCATCGCATTTTTAACGCGAAGATCTATCACACCCTCAATGGCGAGCAGGAAGTGGTGGACAGCCTCTTCAAGACCTACATCCGCGCCACCACGGAGAAGATCATGGCTGACAAGCCCGACTTCGTGCTCAGCGCCTTCGTCGATAACGCGGGCTTCGTGAAGCTCGACGACGACAAGGCCGTCTGCCTCAAAGTCGAAACGCACAATCACCCCAGCGCCATCGAGCCCTACGCCGGAGCCAATACCGGCCTCGGCGGAGTGATCCGCGACATCCTCGGCGCTGGCAAAGGCTCCAAGCCCGTCGCCTCCATCGACGTCTTCTGCTTCGGCCCGCCCGACACGAAGCAGGAGGACCTGAAGGCCAAAGACGTGATCCATCCGCTCGGCATCATGCGCGGCGTGGTGCGTGGCGTGCGTGATTACGGCAACCGCATGGGCATCCCCACGGTGAATGGCGCGATCCAGTTCGACGATACCTTCATTTACAATCCCCTCGTCTTCTGTGGCACCGCCGGCATCATCCCGATCAAGGACATCGCCAAGGAAGTGAAGCCCGGCCAGCTCCTCATCGCTGCGGGCGGTCGCACGGGCAAAGACGGCCTCAAAGGCGCGACTTTCTCCTCGGCCGAACTCACCACCGACTCCCACGAAGAAGACCAGACCGCCGTGCAGATCGGCAATCCTATCGAGGAAAAGAAGGTCGCTGACTTCGTGCTCGCGGCTCGTGAGGCAGGCTTGATCGAGTTCATCACCGACTGCGGCGCGGGCGGCTTCTCCAGCGCGGCTGGCGAAATGCTCAGCGAGGTCGGCGGCGAGGTTTATCTCCACCATTGCCCGCTGAAAGAGCCCGGCCTGGAAAGCTGGCAGGTCTTCATCTCCGAATCCCAGGAGCGCATGGTCATGTCCATCCAGGAACACAATCTCCCCGCGCTCCAAGCCATCGCCGACAAGTGGCAGAGCGAGATCTTTGTGCTCGCCAAAGCCGATGGACTCAAGCGCCTGCGCGTCTTCCATTACGACAGCATCGTCTGCGATCTGCCGGTGGAGAAACTCCACGGAGCCCCACGCCGTGAGATGCGTGCCCACTGGCGCCAGCCCGCCGCGCTCGCGCCGAAGGTCGCCGTTCGGCCTGAATCCTGGACGCAGGTCCTGAAGACCTTGCTCGCCGACTTCGCCATCGTTTCCCGTGAACCGATCATCCGCGAATACGACCACGAAGTGCAGGGCAACACCGTCCTGAAACCGCTCGCCGGTGCTTCGGGCGATGCCCCGCAGGACGGCAGCGTCATCAAAGTCGATGGCTCAAAGCAACTCGTCGCCCTCGCCTGTGCTTTGCTCCCTGAGTGGGGCAAAAATGACCCGCACGCCATGGGTCGTGCCTGTGTCGATGAATGCGTGCGTCAGCTCGTCGCCATGGGAGCCAACCCACAGCGCATCGCCATCCTCGACAACTTCTGCATGGGCAATCCCGATGCTGAAAAAGAACTCGGAGCCCTCGTGGAATGCACGAAAGGCATGGCCGAAGCTGCCATCGCCTACGGAGCACCCTTCGTGTCCGGCAAGGACAGCTTCTACAACTATTTCATCACCGAGGACGGCCCCGTCTCCATCCCCGTCACACTGCTCGTCAGCGGTTTCGGCATCATCGAGGACGCCAAACACGTCGTCGGAGCCTCACTTCGCAAGCCCGGCAGCAAGATCTGCGTCATCGGTGGCACCACGCCCGGCCTTCGCGGCAGTGTCTTCGCCAAATACACCAAGGGTGCCGGCATCGACGGAGCCCCGACCTGGAGCGACAGCGCTGCTTGGGCCAGCTACGAGAAGTATCACGAGCTCGCCAAGCAAGGTGCCGTGCTCTCATGCCACGACCTCAGCGAAGGCGGACTCGCCGTCGCTCTGGCCGAGTTTGCCTTCAGCGGCAAAGCCGGCATCAAGGTCGAGATGGAAAACCTGCCCGCCGCCAAGGACTGCACCGTCGCCGAGCTTCTCTTTGGTGAAACCCCGGGCCGTCTCCTCCTCGAAGTCGCCCCCGAGCACCTCGCCGCAGCGAAAGCCGCTGGAGCCGTCGTCATCGGTGAATCCACCAACGAGAAATACCTCAACATCACCCTCCGCGGCAGCACCCTCATTGATGCCGCCATCAGTGATCTGAAGCCCATCTGGCAGGGTGGTCTGGTGCCGTATTATTGATGTAGAACGACTTTGAAAGTCGTATGCTGGTGCCCCGATTTTCCAACTCGGGGATCATGGCAGGCGGGTTTCAAACCCGCCGCACCAGTGGACGAGTTGAAAACTCGTTCTACCTTCGGCACCATTGAGCACCTCATCTTCCAACCCCGGACCTGCCCGCGTTCTCCTCGCCGAGGAGAGCCTGCCTTTCCGGCGGGTGATCCGCGAGGCGCTGACTTCGTTTCGTCATTGTGAAGTCGATGACTGCCCGACGGCGGAGCGAGCTTTTGAACTGGCTCTTTCACGTCCATACCAGCTTTTCATCTTCGCCGTCCCACTGCCCGACCTGAGCGGCATCACGATTGATCGCCTCATCGCTCATGCCTATCCTTTGACGCATCAGGGCATTCATACAGCCCCTCCGGTCATCTTCCTCGCCCGCACCGAGGATGGCAGCGCGATCTCTGCCATCCAGCGCAACGTGCGGCTTCGCGGAACAATCACGTATCCACCAAAGCTGGATGCCCTGCTGACACTCACCTCCGGACTTTTGCCCGACAACCCCAACCAGCCCAGCTTTCCTCGTGTTCCCTGACACCCTACATTCCGGCCCGGCAGTAAAGATCTGCGGTATCACCCAGGAGGAGCAGGCACGCCAGATCATCGCGCTCGGAGCGGATGCGCTAGGGCTGAACTTTTGGCCGAAGTCGAAGCGCTACCTGCCCTTGGAGAACACTGCCTGGGTGCCAGCGCTGCGTGAGCATACCACGCTCGTCGCCGTGTTGGTGAATGCCGATGAACGAACACTGGACACACTGATCGACCAGCGGCTTGTCCACATCCTGCAACTGCATGGGAATGAAACACCCGAACAAGTCGCCGCGCTTCAAGATCGTGGCGCAGTCGTGATCAAAGCTCTCGCTGTACGTGACCGGGAATCGCTCGCGCGCATCGGTGATTACTCGTGCGAAACCATCCTGCTGGATGCCTACAATCCTGCGCTGTACGGTGGAACTGGGGAGACTTTCCCCTGGGATCTGGCGCTGCAGGCGAAGGAAATGTTCCCCGACAAGCGGCTGATCCTTTCCGGTGGGCTGACTCCGACAAACGTGCGACGTGCAATTGAGGAAACACGTCCCGCCGCTGTCGATGTGGCCAGCGGGGTGGAGTCTTCGCCTGGAGTCAAGGATCTGGCGATGGTGCGTGAGTTCATCGAGCAAGCACGTGAGGCTTCCAGGCGCTAGTCGATTGAAACTTCGTCATCGGATTGACGTTCGAAGGCGGTCATGAAACTGCTCACCTGCCTTCTTCTCTGCCTGACTGCCCTGCCCTCCCTGGCTCAGAAAGCCAAAGTGGCGAAAGGCTCCATCAAACTCACCACGGAAGCCGTGAAGACGGGCGAGGTTGTGTATAAAATCACCCCGCAGGGCGAACTGAAGCTGCATGTCTTTTCTCCGGCCGGTGAAGTTCAGGCGGCAGTGCAGCGCCCCTGCGTGGTCTTCTTTTTCGGTGGCGGTTGGAAGAGTGGAACCTTCAAGCAGTTCGTGCCTCAGGCCGAATACCTGGCGACGCGTGGACTGGTGGCTGCATCCGCGGATTACCGCATTCTGAACGAGCACAAGACGCTGGCGGACAAGTCAGTGGAAGATGCGAAGAGCGCCATCCGCTGGGTGCGTGTTCATGCGACAGAGCTGGGGATCGATCCAGGGAAGATCATTGCCAGTGGAGGATCGGCGGGAGGTCATCTCGCTGCCTGCACAGCACTGGTGACGGCCTACGACGCGGAGGGAGATGACAAGTCGATCTCCGCCAAGCCGAACGCAATGGTGCTCTTCAATCCAGCGATGAACATCAACACGCTCTTCAAAGAACGCGTCACAGGTGAACAGAAGGACTTCACGGTGGAGATGGCGGAGGCGATCACGCCGAACAGCTTTGTCGTGAAGGACACCCCACCAGCTATTTTGTTCTTTGGCACTGCGGACAAGCTCAAGCTGGGTGGCGATGAGTATGTGAAAAAGGCCCGCGCTCTAGGTCTGCGCGCGGAGATGTGGGCGGCGAAGGAGATGCCGCACGGCTTCTTCAACAAGGAACCATGGATTCAAGTAACGACGAGGAAGATGGATGAGTTCCTCACGTCACTCGGATATCTAGGTGGAGAGCCAACGATCAAGCTTCCCGAAGGCGCACCATCGCTGGCGAGTGAGTAACCTGCCCGAAGTCGGTTACCGGCGTTTCTTTTTCCGGCCATGCAGAATGGCGCGGGCTTTGTCTTCCTCATCAAGCACCGTGGTGTACTTGTAGCTGAAGCCCTCAAGCTTCCGGCGCTCGATCTTCTGATTGATCAGACGCTCGATGCTGGCGACGTAGGGCAGCTCTTCGGCAGAGAACAGCGTGTAGGCATCACCTTCCTTCTTGGCACGACCGGTGCGGCCGATGCGATGCACGTAGTCCTCGGAGTTCTCGGGGACCATGACATTGATGACGTGTGTGACGCCACTAACATCCAAGCCACGCGCAGCGAGGTCAGTGGCGACAATGATCTCGAACTCGCCATCACGGAAGCCTGAGAGCGCTTTCTCGCGTTCCTTCTGGCTGACATCGGAGTGCATGACGGCGACTTTGTATTCGCCGGTCTGCTTGAGAGATGAGTAAATCTGATCCGCCTGCGCCTTGGTGCGGGTGAAGATCATAAGGCTGCTGAAATGCGTCTGTTTGAGGATTGCGAGCAGGAGTTCCTCACGCTGATCACCCGCCACGGGATACATGTAGTGGCTGACGGTTTCCGCAGGAGAGAAGCGAATGCCGACTTCGACACTGACGGGCTCTTTAAGAGCAAAGTCAGCGAGGCTCTTGATCTGCTGCGGCATGGTGGCCGAGAAGAAGAGCGTCTGGCGGCTCTTCGGTGTCCGATCAATGATGCGGCGCACGTCGGGTAGGAAGCCCATGTCGAGCATACGGTCCACTTCGTCGAGCACGAGCACTTCGAGGTTGCTCATGTCAGCAGTGCCATCCTGCATGAAATCAAGCAGGCGACCTGGAGTGGCAACAACAACATCGACGCCTTCCTGGAGTGCCTTGCGCTGTTTGTCATAACCAACACCTCCATATACAGCAATCACGCGCAGACCGGTGTGCTTGCCGTATTTTTCAAACTGTTCGACGACCTGGAGTGCAAGCTCGCGAGTCGGCTCAAGCACTAGGCAGCGAAACTTTCCAGGAGCACCCAAACGGCTGAGCGTCGGCAGAGCAAAGGCTGCTGTTTTGCCTGTGCCTGTCTGGGAGGCACCGATGACATCCTTGGTCTCGATGATGATCGGAATGGCGCGCTGCTGGATCTCGGTGGGATTCTCATAACCCGATTCACGAATGGCGGCGAGCACGGCCGGCGAAAGGCCAAGAGCTTCAAAGGCCGCAGGGAAAGGCCCTTCGGGAACGGGCGGTGCAGGTGGTGGTGGCTGTGGCTGGTAGTTTTGAATCGGCGGACGCTTTTCTTCCGGATGCTCACGGCGCGGACCGCGTTCACGACGAGGACCACGATCTCCGCCTTCTTCACGGCGTGGACCACGTTCACCTTCGCGACGCGGCGGACGAGCTCCATCACGGGGTGTATGATCGCGGGGACGTTCTTCACGCGGTGGACGTGAATGGGGATGAATCCTGGCAGGCTGGTGCGGATGCTCGGCGGCCTTTGGGGCGGATTCGGCTTTAGCAGGCTTGTTTTTGCCGATGCCGATGACTTTCTTCAGGCGATCCTTGAGGCGGCTGATGAGGGAGGATTGTTTCTTCGGCTCTGGAAGGCGGGTGGCGCTCACGTTGATGCGGGTGTTGGATGAATGAGCGCGTCTATCGGCCACGAAACGGGGGAATGCAAACAAGAGCCTTAAAGGCGGATGGTGCAGTGCCTGCCAGACTTCCAGACGGCTTGATTGAATGCCGTTTGGTGGAGCATAGCGGGTTCGAACCGCTGACCTCCTGCATGCCATGCAGGCGCTCTACCAACTGAGCTAATGCCCCGGAAAATAAAAAACCGGCTCCCCTGGTTTGGGGAGCCGGAGACTAGCGGCCTTCGATGTTTTGACAAGCCGTTTTTACATCATTTTAAGCGATTAGTTACCACTCGATTTTTTGCTGGAGCCTTTGCTGCCGCCCTTGCTGGCAGGTGCAGCAGCAGCGGGAGTTTCAGCACCGGCTGCAGGCTTCTTCTTGAGATCGTAGATCTTCTTGGCTTCAGCGATTTCGTCAGCCTTCATGTTCTTCTTCAGCTCATCGCGATACTTGACGGCGATCTCTGCGCTGTTGGAGGCGTCGACAGCGAGGTCAGCATAGGCAAGAGCGCGCGCAAGGTTTGGGTTGGCTTTGTTTTCTTTAATGTTGGTCAGGCCACGCTCATTGAGGCTGGCGAGACGAAGCATTGCAAGTGGGACGCCCTGCTCAGCAGCGGCTTCATACTGAAGTGCAGCGCCCGCGTATTCGGGGGAGCCGATGCCTGCTCCGGTTTCCAAGAGCTGGCCGAGGGCGATCTGGGCAGGGGCGAAGTTACCTGCGGATGCGCGCTGGAACCAGGCAAGTGCAGCGATGGGATCCTGTGTCACACCACCACCCTGTTGATAGAGGCCAGCAAGGCGGAACTGAGCCTGTGGAATGCCGGAAGTGGCCGCTTTGAGAAGGAAGCTGAAAGCCTTGGTAAGATCTTTGTCCACCACGGTGCCTGTTTCATAATAGACACCGACATTGAAGAAGGCTTCTGCAGAGCCGTTCTGAGCAGCCAGACGATAGAGATCAAGAGCGCTTTTGGCATTCTGCTGAATGATTACCTCGGCTTTGTCATCAGCGCCATTGCGGAGACCGGCTTCAAAGTAGTTACCGAGACGGAACAAAGCTTGGGCATCGTTTCCATTGCCAGCTTTGCTGTAGTATTCGACAGCCTTCTTGAGGTCTTTGGTGTTGCCTCCAAGGCCGTTTTCGTAGATGGCACCAAGGAGACGGTTGGCCGCAGCGAAGCCGCTGTTGGCAGCATCTTCGAAGAGCTTCATGGCCTTGGCTGGGTCTTTCTGTACCAGAGGCTTGGCAGTACCTGTGGTTGGGTCGCCATCAAAGAGACGCGCCGCATAGGTGCTGAGGGCGACAGCGTTTTTTTGGTCAGCAGCCTTAATAAGGTATTCGAGAGACTTCTGATCGTCCTTGGCGAGTCCAGGAACCCCAGATGCATAGAGCTGGCTCAGGCCTAGGGTAGCTTCGCCATCTCCTTCAGTGCTGCCTTTTTCCAAGAGCGATTTGGCCGTCTCCACATTCTGCTGAATGTCAACATTTGGGGCTCCGGCGAGATAGAGGTTGGCGAGAAGACGGCGACCAAGCTTGTTTCCACCAGCCTCGCTGTCTTTGATCAGTTGGACGGCTTCTTTCACGCGCTCTTGATCCTGTGGAAAAGCCTGAAGCAATACCTGCGCCAGTTCAACCTTGGCAAGAATCTGACCCTGGGCGGAGGCCTTGCGATACAGGTCAATAATGTCGTTGACGTTACTGTTGTTCAGCACCCCCCAATGAGCCAATGTGTATTGGGCATCCTTGTCATTTTTACTGGCCAGTTCTTTGATTTTGGCGAGTGCATCATTGAAGGATTTGTTAACATCAGGCCCGTTCGTCTTCTCCTGCACGGCCTTCTGGGCAGCAGACTGGTCATCGGCCAGCTTTTGAAGAGTGGAAACAAGCTCGATGCTGGGGGTCTGCAACTCGGCAGTGTCGATGCCTGCGACGGCAACGAGGGCTGCAAGTTTTAGTTTAAGTGCGGTCAGTAACATATGGGGTTGGTAAGGTGGGACGAGATAAGACCCGCAGATGCGGGAAGCGCTCATTTTTTCTGAATTTGCGTCGTTAAATCAAGGCTTATCCGCAATTATCGGAAAAAACATCTTCTCGCTTATGCGAGGGCAATGAGGGTGACTTTTTGCCTGAGGCACTCTTGATGAAGTTCTTCGGAGCCAAGCATGAGGGTCTTCCCGGCCTCCACGGCAACTACATTCACGCCAGCTACGGCTGCATTTCGAATCGTATCTGGACCGATGACTGGCACATCAAAACGCATGTCTTGATCCGGCTTGGAGACTTTCACCATGGTGGCACCGCCGCGGCCAAGGGCACCGCCACGTTTGACGGCTTCATTGGTGCCTTCAAAGGCCTCCACGGCGAGGACGGTGCCGTTCTTGACCACCACTGTCTGACCGATGTCGAGGCGGCTGGATTCTTTGGCAATTTTGAAACCATACTCAGCATCTTCCCAGCGCCTTTGTTTGATCGATGGTCCAGCGACATGCCCTGCGGCAGGCATGAGATGTTCGAGAAAGGTCGTGGCAGGCAGCAGGGTGATTCCATCTTTGGCCAGTTCATCTCCAATGGCTCCAAACAACGTCTCTGCATTGCGCCGCTTCAAGCGCGCGAGCATCAGCAGGGTGCGGAAGTCGGGGCGCAGGTCGAAGAGATTCTTCGGGGCAATCTGTCCAACCATCACCGTCTGCGTCACGCCTTCCTTTTTCAAAAAGGTGATCATCTTGCTGAGCTGCCCGACCCTGACCCAGATGATGGCATCGACGAGGGAGGCTAGTTCAGGCTTCGTTTCATTTTCAAAAGCGACCGCCACAAGACGCTTCACTCCAGCACGCCGCGCAGCAGCCACGAAGGTCTCCGGGTAAAGACCGTTCCCGGCGATGAGGGCGATGGAGGTGAGATCGACAGCCATTTGATTGAGCCCTCCATGGAGCACAAGACTGCGAGGG
>JBILPY010000564.1:0-3449 GCA_044373575.1 Prosthecobacter sp.
TGGATTCCAAGGAAGGAAATTCGCCGCAATAAGCAGGAGAAGAGGTCGTTTTGGTGAGCCCATGAAAACCTCTTTGCTACTTGGTTCCCTGTTCATCCTGACTCTTGGTGCTTCGGCAGCCGATGCTCCACTGCTCGCCCTGCCTGGCGCGCTGATTTATGAAAACAAGCTCGATGCTGCTCCAGCTGCGCCTTGGAAGGCCGCGAAGGGAAAGTGGGAGCTGGTGGAGGGCGTGTGGCGTGGCTCGGAGTTGGTAGAGGACAAGCATGGTGCGGTGACTCGTCTGCCAAATCAATTGAAGGATTTCATCATCGAATATGAGTTCAAGTTTGAAGGCGCGCGCAGCACGAGTCTTTCGATCAATGCCGTGAAGGATCACATGGCGCGTATCATGATCACGCCGAAGTCGGTGACGATTCAGCGGGATGACAACGACCATGAGGGACCGGACAAGGCAGTGATCTTTGCACGCTTCGAGGCTGATCTGGCTCCGGGCACCTGGCACAAGGTCCGCCTGGAAATGGTGGGAGATGTGATGGTGGGCAAGGTGGATGACCTGGTAGCCTGGGGCAGCAGCGAAATTTTCAAGACGCTGAAGGCATCCCCTGGGTTCACCGTGGGCGGTCAGTCCGTAGATCTGCGGAACCTGAGCATCCGTGAGGCCACACTGAATCCAGGCTGGGAGTCGGCGAAGGCAGCCTTGCCGAAGCCCGGTGAGAAGGTAGCCGCTGCCGCCCCCTCTGCCGCGAAGGGCAAAGGTAAAGGCAAGGGCAAAAAGAAGGCGGAATGAGGCTGAGGGCATCTCTACTTTTGACTTTCAAAACTCCTCTTCTCTGTGTTGGGAAGGGGAGTTTTTTTGGGTGTTAATGCCCGATGATTTTTTCTTGGTGTGAAAAAGGGGATTGACGCCTGAGCACCAATCCCGCTAAAGAACTATTTCCGCCAATTTCCGTCCTCCCCGATCTTCCCCATGAGCGAATCCGAAAACCTGCCAACGCCACCGCCACCGAGCTCACCGAAAACATCCGCCGTCCCTCTGAAAAAGGAGACAGTGCGCATCACTCTGCGCGCACGCCCAGGTGAGGGGGCCGTACAGCCTCGTGAATCCACCTCTCCGGTGAATCCCGTGACTTCGAGTGTAGCTCCGAAAAAGGCCACAGCTCCGATTCAGCTCCCTTCCGCTCCGCTGCCGCCTCCGGCCCCGAAGGCATCAACCTCTCCAGTGAGACTGCCCCCGCCCGTGATGCCTGCGCCCAGCGCGCCTCCGGCGGCCACGGTTCCGCTGGCTCCGCCTCCTGCTCCTGGAGCCCCACCTCCCCCTCCCGGTGCCGCCCCCCGCCCGCCTGCGATGCCCACGGCCCCTTCGGCTCCGCGTCCACCTTCTGCACCGTCCGCTCCCCGGATGGAAAGTGGTGCAGCCACGGCTCCTCTGGCGAAGACCGTCCCCCTCAAACCAGTATCAGCTGCGCCGCGCACTCCTGGCACAGGCACAGGCCCGATGGTGACCGCCCCCGGTGGTTCTCCCACGGCAAGCCTGCCTAAGGCCACTGTGAAGTTGCAACAGACGCAGCCGATGTCACGCCCAAGCATCTCCGCTCCACCCAGCGCACCTGTGAAGCGCACAGCTTCGGCGGACTCCGAGCAGTTCTATAATGACGAGAAGGACCCTGAAGAAGGCTTGGTTCCTCTTTCAGTTGTCTGCCTGCTGCTTTCCGCAGTGCTCCTAGTCGTCCAGATGTTTGGCAGTGACCGTGTGTCCTCCAGTAATGACTCGCCCATCATGGTTCCGTCCGCCAATCCGGTGAAGTGGGAGCGCATGAACGAGGACCACACTTGGAGCAACGACTTCAGCAAGAGTCTGCCGCAGGTCCCCCAGTGATCGGCGGCACCCGCTTGCGTTGATTAAATTTCTTCCTCTGACCTAACTTCTTACCGCTGACTTTCATGCCCCTTGCCCTCCTGGTTTTCGTACTCGCCGTCGCCGCTCTAGCTTTGAACTTCCTCGCCAAAAGTGGCGGTGTCGGATTCTGAACCTACTTCCGCGAAGTAAAACATCGCTATTTTTGAGCCACCTCAGTTTCGCTCATGCGTATGCCGTATTCGGCTGAAACAGGGGAACTTGGGCCAGAGGTGTTTGGGATTGGTGCGGCCACTTTGGATGATCTCTGGGTGGTGCCAGGCTTTTCTGACTCGGAAAGTGTGCGGCAGGCACACGGTCACAAGCTCATGGGAGGGGGGCCTGTGGCCACGGCTCTCTGTGTTCTATCCTGTCTAGGCCATCGTGCGGCCCTGGCGGATGTTTGTGGAGATGATGCGGCAGGAGATTGCATCATTGATGATCTGCAACGGTGCGGCGTCTCGACCATCATGATGCGGCGAGTCGCTGGTGCTTGCTCGGCTCGGGCCTTGGTGCTTGTCCGGCATGCAGACGGAGCGCGGCAGATTGTTTTCCAGCCATCTTCTGCTGGAGAGCCTGTGCTTGATTCCGCAATGAGGTCGGCAATCCGCAGCGCGCGCCTTTTGCACCTCAATGGACGTCATGAATCAGCAGCACGTGAGGCGGTGAAGGTGGCTAAAGATGCTGGAGTGATGATTTCCTTCGATGGAGGTGCCGGGCGTTATCGGGAGTCGATACGCGATTTGGCGGAGGAGAGCCAGGTACGCATTGTTTCGCGTGACTTTGCTGAGCAATGGACCGGAAAATCTGAGATGAGCGCCATGTTGGAGCTCCTTTCTAAGCCGCCAGCGCAGGTGGTCGTGATCACAGAAGGCATGCAAGGAAGCCATGTGATCTGTGCGGATGGTACGACACATCATCAGCCAGCTTTTGAAGCCACAAGCCTTGTGGATACTACGGGCTGCGGAGATGTGTATCATGGTGGCTTCCTCCACGGCTGGCTCAGCGACTGGGGTATGCCGGAATGTGCGCAGTTTGCCGCGAGGCTGGCTGCCATAAATGCAGAGGGGCTGGGTGGCAGGCATGTGTGCCTGAGCACCACACCATTAATTGCGGCCTGAGCCTGGAATCGGCCCATCAGGACCGACTTTGAGCCAGCCTTGGCCAGGGATATAGGCACGTCCGATGGAGGATCGGACGACATTCTTCCATAAACCGGGATCTCCGTGAGTTTTGATACGATTTGGGTCTCGTGGTGCCGGGCGGGCTTTCTTCTTTTTGTCGGCGATGGTAGCGATGCTTTCATTCATGCCCAACCGGGCCACGGAGTCACTGGTGGCAGTGGAAATTTTAGTCGTGGGTGGTGGGCCGACAGATGAGCCAAAAGTAGAGATTTCCAGGCTGTCTTCCATCACCAAGGAGTCGGCAGTGACGCCGCCCGGGCTGAATCCGAATTTAAACCGATCTAGAAGGGGTTTAGGCAGGGTGGTGCTGGGAACTTTGGAGACTCCTTCGGAGTGCTGAAAGATGGTGATCTCCGCATCAATGGACT
>JBILPY010000565.1:0-3448 GCA_044373575.1 Prosthecobacter sp.
GCAGCGACACCTTGGCGGTCACCGCTGCGACCGTAGAAGCAGAGGATGGTACCGCTCTGGGTGACGGCGATGTCGGAATACATGCTGGGCCCATCTTCGATGAGCTTATTGACGGGCCAGGTCTGACCTTCGTCGCGACTGATCTTGACGCTGACGTTCTTGCGGTCGCGGTTTTTGCCGGGCTCGGCCTTGCCTTTGGCTTTGTCGAGGTTGTGCGGATTGGAGAAGAGGATGAGGCTCTTGCTTTCGTGGTTGTAGCGGACGATGCCGCCCATGCAGATAGGTTCGAGCAGGGCGTCGTCAAACTTGGGTGTGCTCCAGCCGGTGGCACCATCTTTGCTGGTGGTAATGAGACGCCGGTGCGCCTTCGATTCGCTGCGGACGTTCAGCATCAAGCGTCCGTCGTTAAGCTCGATGGCGACGGTTTCATTCGGGTTGATCCATTCGTCGGTGCATGGGACGGCGATCTCGCTGGCGTGCCAGGTTTTGCCAGAGTCGTCGCTGTAGATGGTGGCGGCGACGCTGGGGCGATGGGCATTGCCGCCCGTGCCGGTGGAAAGCCAGACAGGCACGACGAGGCGACCAGTTTTGAGCTGGATGCTGTGATTCGGTCCAGTGGCGAGCACCTTCCAGTCGTAGTCGTTTTTAAAGGCATCAAAGGCAGAGGTGATCTCGGTTGGCTTGCTGAAAGTGAGCCCGTCATCGGCGCTGCGCTGATAGAAGACGCGCTCGTATTCCAGGCAGAAGAGCATGTGCACGGTGCCATCCTTGTCCGCGATGAGGACGGGGTTGTTGTAGGTCACATCGGCAGGATCGACGTTCTTCATCTTGAGGGCGAAGGGGTTCTTCTGCTTCGGGCCTTCGACATTCGCGATGCTCTTCGGCGCGCTCCAGGTCTTGCCATCATCGGTGCTGCGGCGGAGCAGGATACGGATGTCATCCCAGTCGCTGACACCAGCGGGACGTTTGCGCGCTTCGCACCAGGCCAGCACGGTTCCCTTGGCCGTGACGACGATGCCGGGGATGTGGTAGATGTTGTAAGCCGGATCTTCGCCAGCGATGAAGAGGTCTTGTTTTTCGATGAAGGGCTCCGCAGCATTGAGGACACTGCAGAGGGCGCAGAAGAACACGGAGGTGAGGATTGATTTCATGGTGGTTGAGTGGAGCGGTTGGTTGAGTTTGTTCCAGATAATTTGCGCCATCGGCACGCAGCCGATCTTGGGGCCGGGGATGCTTGCGACGTAACTTCGGAGCGTGGCGAGATGGTGTGAGATCAGCGCTTGGTGAGCTTCACATGCTTGAAGTCCATTCCCTGTGCGCCCGACATGCGCGGCTGTTTCAAGGTGAGTTTGGCGGGGCCTTTGGGAAGCTTCAGTGTGCCCACCTTCAAGGTCTGCCAGGAACGATCTCGGTAGCGTGCTTTGCCTTCGACATCTCGGTGGGGAAGGGGAATCTCCGGCGCTGAAGCTGAGGGGATCGGGACTTCGAGGGACTGGCTGCCGATGCTGAGGTGCAGCAGTGCATCTGTGGCATCAATGGCATAGGCGAGTTCGATTTCGTATTCGCCTTCGGTCACGACATCGATCTCAAACCAGACCTTGGACTCGGGGTCGGTCCAGCCGGTGAGCCAATCGTTGGCAAAGCCAGGGCCGCTGGCGAAGTGGAGGGGGGTGTCGAAATAGCACTGCGGGGCGTGGAGCTCGACGGGGTTGTGCCCGGCATGACCCACGGGAAGCGGGAAACGTTGCAGGCCGGAGCTGGAGATGTCGGTAAACCAAGAGTCGTATTGTGCGGCGAGCTTTTGCACGAGGTCGGGGTGCTCGCTGGCGATGTCTTTCTCCTGACCGGGATCGGTCTCCATGTCGTAGAGCTGCCAGGGGCTGGCGCTGGCATCATTGGACTTGGCTTTGGAGCCACCGGCTGGGCCCTTGATCTCGCGGACGAGCCGATGCCGCTGGGTGCGCACGGCTCCGGGATACTTGTTTGTCTCGTCGATGGGATTGTGGGTGAAGAGCGTGCGCTCGGTCCATGCGTTGGCTTTGCCTTCAAGCAGTGGGCGGAGGCTGATGCCGTCGAGCTTGGGGCCATCGGGAAGCTTCACGCCGCAGAGGTCGAGCAGCGTGGGCAGGAGATCGATGTGGGATGCGATGGGCTTCACGAGATGAGGCTGCCATCCGGCAGCAGGCCAGCGGATGAAGAGTGGGACACGTGTGCCGCCTTCATGCACACTGGTTTTGCCGCCGCGCATTCCGGCGTTGTAGGTCTTCACGCCTGCGGTGCCGCCGTTGTCGGTGAGAAAGAGGACGATGGTGTTGTCCTCGAGATCGAGCTGATCGAGGTGCGCGAGCAGTCGGCCCACGTTGTCGTCGATGTTTTCACACATGCCGTAAAAGGCGGCCACTTTTTCATCGAAGCCTTTGGCTTTGAACTTCTCGAAGTACTTGTCCGGCACCTGATAAGGCGAGTGTGGGGCATTGTAGGCGAGGTAGCAAAAGAAGGGCTGCTTCTGTCTGGCGGTGATAAAGCTGATCGCGTCATCCGTCAGCACATCGGTGATGTAACCCTTCGTTGGTTCGGGCTGGGTGCCGCGCAGCAGGGTGGCGTCGAAGTAGTTGTTCCAGTGGCCGTTGTTGAAGCCGAAGACATGGTCGAAACCCTGGCCCTGCGGCGTGAAGGGGAACTGCTCGCCATTGTGCCATTTGCCGATACAGGCGGTGTGGTAGCCGGATGTCTTCAGCGCCTCGGCCATCGTGACTTCCGAAGGACGCATGGCCTCGCGATTGTGGGTGACGCCATGGCAGCCGGTGCGCAGCGGCCAGCGTCCGGTGAGCAGGGCTGCGCGAGTCGGGGCGCAGAAGGAGTTCACGTAGAAGCGATCAAAGCGCACGCCGCTTTGGCCGAGCTTGTCGATGTGCGGTGTCTGAAGGTGCGGATTGCCGTGGATTGAGAAGTCGCCGTAGCCCTGATCATCGGTGATGATGAGCAGCACGTTTGGCGATGGGTTCCCCAAAAGCTGGGAGCCCAGGGCGGTGAGCAGGAGGATGAGTGAGCGAAGCATGGCGTGGGAACGCATGATCGCGGCGAATCATTCCAGCACTCCCACGGCGGACCAGAGGCCGGGTTGGGCGACAATCAGGGCGCGCACGCGTTCGGTGAGCGATGTGGCTGGCGGCGGTGATGTGAGGGCGTGGAGGCATGTGGCCTGCTCCTGCGACGACAGTTCACGAGCGGCGACGAGGAAGGCCCTGCCACGTTGCGCGAAGGTCAGGCGCACGAGGTCATCCTTAAAGTTGCCGCTCTTCACCGGACCGAAGCTGATCACCACTCCATGCGCGCCGATGGCGAGCGAGCGTCTTGCCACGGATCCGGCTTCGGTGGTGATGGGCATCCATTTGGTGGCAGAATCGGCTGCCTCCGTCGTGCTGAGCAGGAAGCAAGCGCTGGCGAG
>JBILPY010000566.1:0-3447 GCA_044373575.1 Prosthecobacter sp.
GTGAAACTGCGCTACACCGGCAAAGACGGTCTGTGGGTCGATGCTTTCGTCTCTTCCGTCGTCGTCATCGACCGCTTCGGCATGGACGACAGCGACAAAGACTCGCTCCTCTCCGGCCTCTACGCGCACATCCCCACGCTTGGCATCCAAGACACCGAGCTCTACGCGCTCTACTTTGACGACACGAACCGCAACGACCACTTCCTCACTCTTGGCACGCATTGGAAGTCCATCCCCGGCAAACTCGGCCCATGGGACTATGAGACCGAATTCGTCGTGCAAACCGGGACCGCTGGTGGTCGTGACCTCAGCGCCTTCGCCAGCTATGTGGAGGGCGGCTATACTTTTCAGGCACCGTGGAAGCCACGTCTCGGCCTCGAATACAGCTACGCCAGCGGTGATGGCAATGCCGCCGACAACAAACAGGGAGCCTTCCAGAATCTCTTCCCCACCAATCACCTCCACTACGGCCTCATGGACGCCTTTTCGTGGAGCAACATCCACGACGTCGCCCTGCACCTGAGTGCCAAACCAAGCGCCAAACTCACCACCAGCCTCGACTTCCATCTCTTCTGGCTCGACGACACCGCCGACACCTGGCGCCGCGCCAACGCCACCACCGCTGTCCGTCCCGCCAATGCTGCCGCCAGCAACTACGCAGGCAGCGAACTCGATTTACTCATCACCTATGCCGCCTGCGCGAACTTCAATGTCACCCTCGGCTACTCGCACTTTTTCGCTGGTGATTATCTTGCCGATACAGGAGCTAGCAGTGATGCCGATTTCGTTTATCTCATGACAGGTATCAAATTTTGAACTTCCCCGCCTGCAAACACAAGAAGTACAAGGCCAAAGGTCCGCGCAAAGACGGCCTGCGCTGGCTCGCGGCGGAACCTTATCGGCTCTTCTTCGCCAGCGGTGCCTTGTGGAGCATCATCGGCGTCTCGCTCTGGCCGCTGTTTTATGCGCAGCAGCTCGGCTTCTACCCGAACTTCGTTCACGCGCGGCTCATGATCGAGGCATTTGGCGCAGCTTTCGTCGTCGGCTTTCTCGGCACCGCCGGTCCACGCATGGCATCGGCCCCGAAACTCACGCCGTTGGAGCTGATCTGGCTCTTCGCGCTGCATCAGGCTTGCGGCATCAGCCATCTCACGCTGCATCTGGCGCTGGGAGATGCTTTGTTCATCGCGCTGCTTGCTTCGCTACTGCTTTGCCTCGTGATTCGCGTCATCCGCTTCCGCAAAGAAGCACCGCCGCCGCAGATGCTGCTCGCGCTCACCGGACTGGCCTGCGGGATCGCCGGTGCGGCGCTGCAGCTTTCGTCGGCGACTTGGATGGATCCGCAGCGCCTGCGCTTGGCGAATCTGCTGCTCTACCAAGGCCTCCTGCTGCCACCCGTGCTCGGCATCGGCTCGTTTGTGTTTCCGCGCATGCTCGGCGGTGACTTTGGCGAAGCGAAAACCGCCGCGCAGATTCGAATGAAGCTCCTTAGTGCTATCGGGGCCGCTGCGCTGATCGTGAGCAGCTTTTTCGTCGAATCGTTCGGCCACGTCACGCTTGGTTATGCGCTGCGAGCCATCGTCGCGGCGGGTTATCTGCTCATCGAAGTGACATGGAAGACGCAGCAGACCGGATCGCTCACCACCGGCCTGTTTTGGGCTTTAGCGCTTGGCTGGCTCGGCATCGTGCTCGCTCCGTTTCATTATGCGCAGCACGTTTCCATCGAGCATCTGCTCTACATCGGCGGATTTGGCATGCTTATTCTTGTGGTCGGCAGTCGTGTGCTGTTTGGGCACAGTGGTGATCTGGAGGGCTTCTTTGTGAAGTCGAAATGGGTCCGCTTTCTCATCTTCCTCGGCGTCCTCGCCGCCACCACACGGGCTACACCCGCATGGGTGCCCTCCACCACGGTCTCTCATCACATCTATGCCGCCTGGACCTGGGCGCTGCTGTCCCTCTTCTGGCTGCTCTGGCACCGCCGCCGTTTTGTGACGCGGGAAAAAATGTCTGACACTCAGTCCTGAATCCGCCTATTTTTCAAAGATGCTCAGGCTCTTTAGAGTTTGGCGAAGATTGATGCACTATAACTGCACCCACCTCCGAATTGTGGAGACAGTGAATGCGTCGGCCTAGTCGAGGCGACGGATGCGGGGAAGGTGTCTCAGCCAATGATCTTGTAGAAGACATAGCCGAGTGTGGCGGTGGCGGGGATGGTCATGACCCAGGCCCAGACGATGCGCTCGACAAGGCTCCACTCGATGGCGTTCCAGCGGCGCGCGGCGCCGACACCCATGATGCTGGTGGTGATGGTGTGGGTGGTGCTGACGGGCATGCCCAGGTGGCCGGTGACGGCGAGGATGGTGGCGGCGGTGGTCTCGGCGGCGAAGCCGTGGACGGGCTTCATTTTGACCATCTTGTGGCCGAGCGTCTTGATGATGCGCCAGCCTCCAGCGTAGGTGCCTGCGGCCATGGTGAGGGCGCAGGTAACGATAATCCAAGTGGGGATGCTGGCGTTTTTATACGGCACCTGGAGGAAGTGCAGCCAGACAGGCAGGTCATCGAGCTCGCCGGCTTTCGTGGAGGCGAAAAGGGTGAGCATGATGATGCCCATGGTCTTCTGCGCATCTGCCATGCCGTGGCCGAAGCCCATGTAGGCGGCACTGACGATCTGGAGTCTTCCGAAGACGGTGTTCACGGTGTGCGGACGCCAGTTGCGGATGAGGATGAAGAGCAGGCCCATAACGGTGAAGCCGATGGTGAGGCCGAGCAGCGGGGAGGAGATCATGGGGATGACGACTTTGTGGAAGATACCCTCCATGTCGCCGGTGGGCAGGCCTGTCTTGGAGTCGATCTTCGCGCGGGACCAGATGAGCACGCCCCAGTTCCAGGCGGTGGGGGATGAAGCCATGGCGGCACCTATCAAGCCACCGACGAGGGCGTGGGTGGAGCTGGAGGGCATGCCAAACCACCAAGTGAGAAGATTCCACACGATGCCGCCGAGCATGGCGGCAAGGATGGTGAGGGTGGTGACGGCCACGACTTTGTCATCGATGAGCCCGCTGTGCATGGTCTTGGCCACGGCCTGACCGCAGAAGGCACCGATGAGGTTGGTGCTGGAGGCGAGCAGGAGGGCCTGACGCGGGGTGAGCACCTTCGTGGAGACGACGGTGGCGATGGCGTTGGCTGTGTCGTGGAAGCCGTTGATGTACTCGAAGACGAGCACCACCAGCAGCACCACACAAAGCAGGAGCAGGGCGGAGGTCATGCGCGGATGCTCAGGAGTATTTCAGAACGATGTGGGAGACGACATTGCCGGCGTCCCGGCAGCGGTCGTACACCTTTTCCATGAGGTCGTAGATGTCCTTCAGGAAGATGACGGTGACGCACTCGTGGTTGCCGGAATAGAGGTCACGCAGCATCTCGACCATGAGCTTATCAGCCTCGCCT
>JBILPY010000567.1:0-3444 GCA_044373575.1 Prosthecobacter sp.
CCATTGCCTGGCGTGGAACTCTACTATGCCCAGCGATCTGCCGGAGATCTGAAGTCTGCTCGCCGCACTTTGGAAAAAGTCATGGCCATGCCCAAATCTCCTGACTTTTTGACTCGTGAGCTTGCCTCAGTATTGGCTGAAATTGGAGATATGCGCGGAGCTTGGGAGATGATTCAGAAGAGTCTGGATGCTCAACCTATGGAGATGTCCGTAATGGATGATGCCTCGGAAGGGAGGGATGGCTACATGCGTCCCTCCACCCCTCGGGCCAAAGGGACTCCTTTGGAGGAAGCCTACAAGGACGAAGGGGTTTAAAAACCTCGCCCGAGTCTATCCTAAGTGCTTGATGCTCAGATAATCGAAGTTGAGTGTTCTTGCTTTTCGCGAAAATGCGAAAACCTCATTGACGCCTGCGACCCGGTCCTTTAGCATAATTAATAGTCAACTTTGACTCTCACATTCTGACAACTTTATGGCGAAACTGGTAATCATAGACGACGAGGCCGCAATTCTCGAGCTGATGAGCAAGCTCTGCCGTGCTGCCGGGCACACAGTGTTCGGACACACCACTGGCATCGACGGCATGGCGGCCATCCGCCAGCAGCAGCCGGATCTCGTCATCGTGGACCTCCGCATTGGCGATGTGAACGGGCTCGACTTGGTCAGCATGTGCCGGGAGCAGTTCCCAAACACCGCCGTCATCATGGTGACTGGTCACGGCAGCGTCGAGACCGCTGTGGAGGCCATGCGCCTAGGTGCCTACGATTACCTGACGAAGCCCTTCGACCTCGGGGACCTCATCAAGACCGTCAATCAAGCCTTGGCTCGGAACAATCCTGGAGCCGCTGCTGCCATCCCCGTCACCTCTTCCTCCTCCGTCCGCTCTGGTTCTGCCTCGAAGCTCATCGGTCACAGCGATGCCATCCAGCGCATCTTTGAAATCGTGCGCCGCGTGGCTGACAATGACAGCCCGGTGCTTCTCGAAGGTGAGTTTGGGGTTGGCAAGCACATGGTCGCCCGTGCTTTGCATGAAGCCAGCCGTCGCAGTGCTGCCACTTACAAAGAGCTTCAGTGCAGCTCTTTGCCTGAGGACACTCTCGAAGCCGAGCTTTTCGGCCATGGGGGCACCTCCAATACAGGCATCTTCAGTCGTGCCAATGGTGGCACCGTGCATCTCGCTGAGATCCATGTGCTGCCGGCGCGCATCCAGGCGCAGCTGAATACATTCCTTGATGAGGCCCAGGCCCGCCGCAGTGCTTGGAACACAAATGGAGCTGACTTCCGCCTCGTCGTCAGCACCACGGTCAGTCTTGAAGAAGCCGCCAAAAAGGGCGCTTTCCGCGAAGACCTCTACTACAAGCTCTCCGTCGTCCCGCTGAAGATCCCACCGCTCCGCGAGCGCCGGGAGGACATCAAGCCGCTCACTGATCACTTCCTCAAAGAACTCGCCGAACGCACCGACTCGAAGGCCAAAGGTATCGACTCCTACGCCCTCGAGTTCCTCGAAAAGTATCCCTGGCCAGGCAACATCTCCGAACTGCGCAACGCCGTCGAACGTGCCTGCGCCTTTGCAGAGGGGGACCGCATCCGCCCCTCCGACCTGCCGACCAAAGTCAGCCAGCAGATCGAAGTCGCCACACCCAAGGCCACCGGCGGCACCACCCAGCTCCCAATTGGCTCGACACTGGACGACTTCATCCGCGGCCAGGAGCGTCTTTTCATCAACGACACGCTCAAATACAACAACGGGTCCCGTGAGAAGACCGCCTCCATGCTCGGTATCAGCATCGCCACACTTTACCGCAAGATGGGGCTGAATCAGGAGCGCAAGACGACTGCTTGATAGAAAGAATGACGAAACCCGAATGACGAAGCCCGCATGATGATTCCTCACTCGGGCTTCGTTCTTTTTTCGTCATTCTGAATTCGTCATTCCCCATGTCCCTCTGCCTCTCTTTCCCCACCACGGGCAATCCCGCCGAAGTGCTCGAACTCATCGAGCGTCCCCTAGCCCCCCTGCACGGCCACGAAGTCCGCGTGGTGATGCGTTATGCGCCGATTAATCCCGCGGACATCAACTTCATTGAGGGTAACTACGGTCGCGCGGCGCATCCACCCGCCATTCCTGGGCATGAGGGCTGCGGCGAGGTCGAGGAAGTCGGCCCCGATGTCGTGTCCTTGAAGCCGGGTGACGTCGTCATCCCTCTGCTGGGTGCCGGCTGTTGGGCGCAGCACATGACTGCTGCTGAGCATTTTTTTGCACTTCTGCCTGGCGGCATCGACCGCGTTCAGGCTGCGATGCTGCGCATCAATCCCGTCACCGCCTGGCATCTGCTCACCCAGCATGTGGAGCTGGAGACCGGAGCCTGGGTCATTCAGAACGCCGCCAACTCCGGCGTCGGGCGCGCGGTCATCCAGATCGCCAAAGCCCGTGGTTTGAAGACGCTGAACTTCGTTCGCCGGCCGGAGCTGATCGCTGAGATCCTCGACCTGGGTGCAGACATGGTGGTGCTGGACAACGATGAAGGCCTGCTCTCCGCCAAGACCATGCTTCAAGGTGAGTCCGTGCAGCTTGCCGCCAATGCCGTCGGTGGTGACAGTGCCATCCGTTTGATGGACCTGCTTTCCCCAGAAGGCATGATGGTTACCTACGGGGCCATGAGTCGCCGCAGCCTGAAGGTTCCGAACAAGTTTCTGATTTTCAAAAATCTCCGCCTCCATGGTCTCTGGATCACGAAGTGGTTCGAGAAAGCCAGCTCCGCCGAGCTTTATCAGGCCCTGGAGCCACTGGCGAAAATGATCCTTGATGGCACCCTCTACACTGCCACGGACGAAGTCATCCCCATGAAGGAGCATCGCCGTGCTATGCAGCGAGCTATGGAAGGCGGACGCCGTGGGAAGGTGATCCTCGACCTGGCTTGATGAGGAATCACTTCACCGCTTCCGAGGCGGCAAGCTCGACGAAAACATCTTCCAGACTCGGGAGCTGGCGGTGCAGCTCACGGATCTTCCATTTCTGGCGCAACGCCAGATCCATGAGAGGCTCGCGCACATCGCTGCGGGCTTCGACGCGAAGCGTGATCATGCGCCAGCCGTCTTCTTCGCTGTCCTGGGTGACTTTGCGCACGCTGGGCAGGGCTTCGAGCTGGGTGAGCACGTCTTTTCCAGCCGCCTGCATCTCGAGCTGCACCACCGAGGCGGCGCGGAGCTGGCGGGTGAGTTTTTCCGGCGTGTCATTGGCCAGGATGCGCCCGTGATGGATCATCAGCACGCGATCACACACAGCCTCGACTTCCTGGAGGATGTGGGTGGAAAGCAGGACCGTGTGGTTTGGCTTCAGATTGATCAGCAGTTCACGCACCTGACGGATCTGCACGGGATCAAGGCCGTTGGTCGGTTCGTCGAGAATGAGCAGCGGCGGCTTGTGCAGCAGGGCATCCGCGA
>JBILPY010000568.1:0-3442 GCA_044373575.1 Prosthecobacter sp.
ACCGCGTCCGGCGCCGCCACCACCGAAGCCAGCGGGGCGTTCTTCACGAGGACGAGCTTCATTGATCGCGAGAAGGCGCCCCCCAAAATCTTTGCCATTCAGGCCAGTGATCGCGGCCTGCATGGACTCAGGTGTGTCCATGCTGACGAAGGCAAATCCACGCGGGCGACCGCTATCGCGATCCACAGGCAGGAAAACATCGGTAACGCCTCCGAATTGGCCGAAAAGGTCGGTGATATCTTGGGCGGTGGCTTTGAAGGGCAGGTTGCCCACATACATCTTGGTATTCATAATTGACTTGAGTTCGGACGCTGGTGCCGGGCTCGGAAAGCTTCACCACAGGCCGATCAATCGGTTTTCCCGAAGACGCACCAGAGATGCTGCTTGTCCTGACCCTTTCACAGGTGGTCGCGGGCGCTATTTAGTCCGAGTCGCCATAGGACGGCAAGCACTTTGATAGGCGATTTTTCTGTCACTTAGCTATGGAATATCCCATGTCAGAAAGGTGAGTTTGCAGAACACTAACATCGACTTTCCCGAGTGGTGAGCGCGGCATGTATGGCAAGCGGACAACCTCGGAGAGCTGACACAGAGGCTCAGTAACGGCATTATAAAGTTCGAGAAGTCCGGCCCCGGCAGCGCTTTCCGCCACGAGAATGAGACGGCTTTCGCGCCTCAAATCTGGCATGGCCATGATGATGGGTGGCAACACGAGTCCATTAGCCATTGCCAGTGAATCCAACCGTGCCTGCAAAGGTGCCAGGTGAATCAACTCCCCTAAAATTTTCACAACCCCCGATTCCCTGCCCATAAATAGCAAGTGTTGGCGACTAGCGCAGGCGCTTAGACTTACGAGGTCCCTCGTCACAAGTTCCTCTCCTACTGGCTGCCACGACCAAGTGCCTTCTGCGGCAGACAGAGCATAACCCTTTGCCAAGGCCGCCCCCCGCAGCAACAACCGCCCCGCCGAATCTGCCCTAACCTGCCAGTGTGGCAGAACCACAAGCGCCCGCTCTTGCGACATTGAGCCCACGCTGGGGTATGCCTGTGTGGCAATCTGGGAGGCCGCTTCCGTCATTCCGTAACTTTGAAAAACGGGCCAGCCCAAGGTTCTCGCGGCCTCAGCCAACTCTGGTGACATGCCCGCACCACCAATGATTGCTGCACGCAGATTGTTCGGAGCATGAAGCCGGTTCCGCACCACATCATGCACCTGCGTCGGCACAAGGGAGACGATCGTTATGTCATGACGTGAGCACATCTCGATAAATGCATGCGGCTCCCAGCGTGAAGCATCCTGAACCACGTTCGATCCAGACACATAAGCCCTGGCGAGAATAGCAAATCCACCCACATGGTGCAGTGGCAGGGCGATCAACCAATGATCTGCCGATGTGACCTCGAAATGTGCATTCACCGCCTGGGCTGAAATGAGAAAAGCATCTTTTGACAAAGCCACCCACTTCGGATGTCCTTCGCTGCCAGAGGTCTGAAAAAAGCACATCCCCGACATCCCCTGCTCTATAGCAAATTCCTCCAGCCCTAGTGCATCTTCAGGGCGATACGGATTGACGGCAATGTGATTGGCATCAGAGTTCCAGAAATCTTGGTCAAGCATGAAAAGAGTCCGAGAGATCGGCACGTAGTCCGCCGATGCAAGTCATGAAATCCAAATGAACGTTTGCCACAGGGGCAAAACGCAGCCATAGGCAGCATAAGTCAACCTGATGCAGGCCATACTAAGCTGTTCATCAGGTGATTCGTTAGATTCGTTGGTGTTCTGAAATCCGCAGTCGGAGCTTATCATGCCCGCATTATGGCTGATTCGAACCCAAGATAAGACAACGATATGAATAGCAAAATGTATGTGGGCAACCTGCCCTTCAGCGCCACCGAAACAGATCTCCGTGCGCTTTTCTCCGATTACGGTGCCGTAACGGATCTCTTCCTCCCTGTGGACCGCGATACCGGTCGTCCACGTGGCTTCGCTTTCGTGACCATGGATACCCCCACGGCCATGCAGGAAGCCATCAAAGGCCTCAACGAAAAAGACTTCATGGGCCGCCCCTTGGCGATCAATGAAGCTCGTCCGAAAGAAGATCGCCCTGCCTACGGCGGTGGTGGTGGCGGCGGCGGTGGTCGTGGTGGCTACGGCGGCGGTGGTGGTGGCGGCGGCAAAGGCGGTCGCGGCGGCTACGGCGGCGGCGGTGGTGGCGGCGGCTACGGTGGCGGTGGCGGCGGTGGTCGCTACTAATCCAGGCCGCATTCAACGCTGAATGCATCCTTTCTAAAGCACGGGCTTCACAGCCCGTGCTTTTTTATTTTACCAAATCCGCTCCATACACTGGGACGGGAAGGTCATGCCTGATCCCGATTTCAATCCAGCACGGGATCACTTTCGACGAGGGCATAGACCTCCACCGGATCAGGCTGACCTTTGACGGGGTGAATGCCGACGTTTTTAAAGTCTTTGGCACCGTCGCTCCAGCCTTCTAAGAAACTAGCGCTGACGAGAACTGGCACTTGAAGTTTGCGGGTGAGGCTCTCGATGCGGAAAGTGACATTCACAGCTTCTCCGACGGCGGTATTTACACCGCGGCCCATGGCCCCGAGGGCGACATCGCCGATATGGATGCCGATATGGCAGTGAACTTCGAGATCACGGTCTTCCTTGAGCGCTTTGCGCACGGGTGAGTCGCTGGCCTCCGGGCCGCTGAGGAGCCGGGCGGCTTCTGTGGCTTTGGCTCGGACTTCTGGGCTATCCCCTGACCAGTAGGCAAAAACGCCATCGCCGATGAATTTGTCGATAATCGCCCCACGTGATTTTAGCACCTGCTCACACTGGGCGTACCATTCGCGCAGCATGGCTGCAACCTCCTCTGCGGTGAGCTGGGCGGAGAGGCTGGTGAAATTGCGCAGGTCTCCTACGAAGAGGGTAGCCTTCACCGTCTTCACGGGCAGGGCGACGGTGTGCATCATTTGAAAACCACTGACCGATTGGCCGGTATGATCCCCATCATCAGTCTCGAAGATAAAGAGGCAGGTGCCGAGCTGGATACGGTCGCCATGACGGAGAGCGCGGGAGGTAGTGACAGCGACATCATTGACGAAGCTGCCATTGGCACTGCCGAGATCGGATACCCAATATAAAGTGCCATCACGACGGATAGTGGCGTGCTGCCTCGACACGCCAGTGTCTTGAAGACGAATGGTGGCATCCGGGCTGCGCCCGAGGAGATTAAAGTCCGCCAGGGCGTGCTCCACTCCTTTGTCATGCTGTCTCAAAAATGCTGCCATGATAGTTGTCTGCAGAGTCTTCAAGCAACTGCCACGGTGGAAGTCAAGCTCCACACGGCAATTTCCCATCTCGCAGACTTGGGAAACGTGACTTGCTCACCAATCCATTCAGTAAAGATCACGACACGCGCTTGCGTGGTAGGGG
>JBILPY010000093.1:0-11232 GCA_044373575.1 Prosthecobacter sp.
GATACTAAAGGAGTGTCAAAGACGCGTCAAGGAGGCAGACGGCCCGTCACCGCATGGCAAAAATGCAGCAAGATCATGCATTGAGCTGGAATCCGAGTCCGAGTATCCTCGTGGCGATGAAATCCCGCCGCCCCCCCAAGGATAATTCCGTCACCGTCTGTGCCCAGATGCTCACCCTCGGCATCGAGGCCGGTGGCACACGCACCTCGGTCCTGCTCGTCGATGCCGCCGACCAGGAGAGGCTTTCCTTTCAAACCGGTCCCGCCGTGCTGCCGCTGATGTCAGACCGTGAACTGCTCTGGCACCTGCGTGACATCGCCGCGCGGCTGCCTTTCACCCCGTCCTCCATCGGCATCGGCATGGCCGGAGCCCGGACTGAGGCGGACAAAGATCGCCTCCGTCGTGCCGCCTCACGGATCTGGCCCGCCGTGCCCTGCATCGCCACGAACGATCTCGACACCGCCCTGGCCGCCGTGCCTGAGCACAAAGCACCCGTCTCGCGCGTGCTGGTGCTCAGCGGCACCGGCTCATGCTGCTTTGGTCGCACGCCCGAGGGCCGCACGGCAAAGGTCGGCGGGCGTGGTCACGTCATCGGAGATCGCGCCAGTGCCTGCGATATCGGCCTGCGCGCCCTTCGTGCAGTGATTGCCGACCTCGATCATCATGGAGAAATGGGCGCGCTCGGCGTGGCTCTCCTGAATGCACTCACCTTCAATGAGCCCGAGCAGCTCATCCCCTGGTCTGTGAATGCAGGGAAAACCGAGATCGCCAGCCTCGCCGTCACGGTCTTCACCGTCGCTGCCAAAGGCGACAAACTCGCCAAACGCCTGCTCTCCGACTCCGCCGCCATGCTCGCCGAGGATGCCTGCGTCTGCGCGCGTCAGTTGCTCGGCAGCGATCACGGAGAGATCGAGTTCGTGCTCAATGGCGGCGTCATTCTAAAAAACCCGTCCTTCCAGCGCGATGTCTCCCGCCGCATTCGCAAAGGCTGGCCTGGGGCGCGCATCACGCCACTGGTGCATCCCTCCGTCTGGGGGGCCATCGCACTCGCCCGCCGCGTCCTGGCACCGGTTCTCTCCAAGCCTGCCAAGAAAGCCTCCGAGTTTGTGCTTCCCCCCGAGATTGCCGATCTCGCCGTGCTCGCAAAATCCCCCACAGAGATGCGCAATCCGCGCTCCATGAAGCTCGATCAAATGCCCCTGGCCAAGGGCATTGATCTCATGCTCAGCGAGGATGCAGCACTGACTCAGGCCATCCGTGCCGAGAAGAAAAACATCACCCTTGTGATCACCCAGGTCGTGCGTGCTTTTCAAAGCGGAGGGCGGCTTTTTTACGTCGGCGCAGGCACCAGCGGTCGTCTCGGCGTCCTCGATGCCAGCGAGATCCCGCCCACCTTCCGTGCGCCGCGTGAGCAGGTGCAGGGCATTATCGCCGGAGGACGCCAGGCACTCTGGAGCGCCGTCGAAGGAGCCGAGGATGACGTTCAGGCCGGAGCGCTCGCTGTGAGAAATCGCAGCATCGTCAAACGCGATGTCGTCATCGGCATCGCCGCCAGTGGACGCACGCCCTTCGTCTGGGGTGCGCTACGTGAAGCCAAAAAGCGCGGAGCCTTCACCGTGCTCCTTTGTTTCAATCCCGCAATGCGTCAGGCCGTCCAAAAGGTCCGCGATGCCTCATGGAAACCCGCCGTCATGATCACTCCCGATGCCGGTCCCGAAGTGCTCACCGGCTCCACGCGTCTGAAATCCGGCACGGCGACCAAACTCATCCTCAACATGATCACCACCCTCGCCATGACCAAGGTGGGCAAGGTCGTGAGTAATCTCATGGTCGATCTCAACCCCTCCAACATCAAACTGCGTGATCGCGCCGTGCGCATCATCAGCGAACTCACCGGCAGTTCCCGGGATGAAGCCCGTGCCGCACTTCAGTCCTCGGGCTGGGTGGTCAAGACCGCCTATCTGGCTCTGCATCGGAAGTGAAGTTCACGGAGGCAGGCTTGACCTTGCGCTTTGTTTCCGAGTAGCGTGCAAATGTATGAAAACCTCCCTCATTCTTGCCACCGCAGCCTTTTTCAGCCTCCATTCCGCCTGGGCAGACTGGGTCATCGTTCAAAAAGTCACCACTGATCAGGCCAAAGATGTGTCCATGAGCATCAAGGCCAAGGGGGACAAATCACGCATGGACATGGGAGATCAGATGAGCCTCATCCTCGATAGCACGACGGGTGATTCCACCATGTTCATGCACCCGCAAAAGATGATGATGAAACTGAGTGCGGACAGTATGAAGGGCATCATGGCCATGGCCGCACAGCAGCTCGGCAACGAGCCAGCCGCCAAGCCCAAAGCCACAGGGCAGAAGGAAAAAGTGGGAGAACATGAGTGCGAGATTTACACCTGGGAAGGGAAGCTCGGCACCGGCAAATTCTGGGTCGCCAAAGACTTCCCCAATGCGAAGGAGCTGAACGAACTTCAGGACAAGATGATGAAATCCATGGGCAGCCCCATGGCCAGCCTCGTCCCTCAGAACAGCGACTTTCCTGGTATCGTGGTGAAGTCGGAGATGACCGTCATGGGCAAGAAAAACATCTCCGAACTCGTCTCCGCCCAGCAGGAGACCCTGAGTGACGACATCTTCAAAACACCTGAAGGCTATCAGGAAATGAAAACACCCGGCCTGCCCGGCAAGTGATTCTCCGATTCGCGCATCGACACCTCAGTCGGTGAAACTGCTCCGCAGATTCACCTTGTCTCCCATCTCGGCGGAGAGCTTCACGAGGCGCCCGAAGAGACTTTTCTTAATCGCCGCATGTTCAGGGTTCGCAGCGAGGTCGCTCATCTCCTGCGGATCTTCCGTGAGGTGGTAGAGGCGGAGAACTTTCGCCTTCGGATAGGCGATGAGTTTCCATCCGCCATGCGTGATGGAGCGTTGAAGCTCCAGGTAAGCACCATAAACGGATTTGTAGCTCGACTGCTCCTGATCGCCGTTTAGCAGCGGGCGGAGGCTGTTGTAGAAGACGTGCTGCGGCTTCTCGGCTCCGGCGAGGTCGAGTGCAGTGGCCATCACGTCTTGCAGGTAGATCGCGGCATCGTTCTTCGCGCCTTTCGCCACGCCGGGACCGGCGACAAGGAATGGCACGCGCACGCTGTGGTCATACATGTTTTGTTTGCCGAATAGGCCGTGATGCCCGACGGCGAGCCCGTGGTCGGCGGTGAAGAAGATCCAGGTGTTCTCCGCCTGGTCGCTGGCATCGAGCGCATCAAGGATGCGGCCAATTTGAGCATCCATGTGGCTGATGAGTGCATAGTATTCCTGGCGATGAGTCTTCACTGAAAGTTCCGTGCGCGGCATGGGCGCGAGGTTTTCATCCCTCAACTTGTGGGAGCAACCGATGTCGTCCTTGTGCGGATACTCGGGCAGGAAGTTCTGCGGCATGGTGATGCGGCTGAGCGGATATTGATCGATGAACTCCTTCGGTGCTTGTCTCGGATCATGCGGCGCATTGAACGCAGCATAGATGAAGAAGGGCTTCTCCTGCTGCTTCGCATCGGCGAGGAAGCCGAGCGTGTTGTCGCGCACGACCTCGCTCCAATGCGTGCCGCCTTCCCAGAAGCCGCCGAGTGTTTTGTCGAATGGACTCCAGGCATCCGTTTGATCCGCAATGGGGCGGTTGTAGGCGGTGGGCACCGTCTTCGGCATGCCAGCGCGCACATCCTTCACCACATCAAAGCACTTCGCCGCATCGGTCTGGATATGCCACTTGCCGGTCATGTAGGTCTTGTAGCCAGCCTGCTTCATGAGCTGAGGCCAGAGCACGCCTTTCTCGCGTTCAGCGTTGGTCTTGTTGTAAACCTTGTCCGCATCCCACACGCTGCGTCCGGTGACGAGCATCGTGCGGCTGGCCACACACACCGCGCCGCTCCACGAGCCCATGTTGTAGGCTCGTGTGAAGGATGTGCCCCTTGCCGCGAGTCTATCAAGGTTCGGTGTGTCGATGTCCGTGTGCCCAAACGCCCGCACGGCCTCGTGGCAGTGATCGTCGGCAAAGAGGAAGAGGATATTGGGCTTTGCTGCGAACAGCGACGAGCTGAAGGCAAAGAGGCCGAGAACGGCAAAGAGGTGTTTCATGGTTGGGAATGGAAGAGGCTTTCAAAATACCAAAGTTCCAACGCTTTCGCATTCCCTCCTCGTTTTAGTTAGATGCCCGGCGAAATGTAGGACTGATCGGCGCACTAGGTCTGAGACAGTCCCCATCAAAGGCGACTGGGGCCACCTCCAGAGAAAGGTGCGCGGAAGTGGCTCTTTATTGCCACTGCTTCAACCTCTCCGGAAATGGGCACTGCTCACAGGCGCTGTCGTCTTCGAGGCAGAAGTCTTCATACAATTGCAGCAGACCTTGCTGGTGATGCAGCTTCCTTTGAAACAGCGCGCCGCGCGGATTTTCTCCGAAGAGACGGAGTGCAGCGCGGGTGACTTTTTGATTCTCCAGCATCGCGGGCAGTTCCAGATATTCGGCCCAGAGTCGCGTGCGCTCAGGCATGAGCAGCGGGTAGGCGACGTTTGCCAGCATCTCCTGCACGCGTGTCTCGCCTACGAGTGCCAGCGGTTTCGCGGCAGGCTCCGCGAGCAGGGTGAAGTGGGTGGTCCAGAAATCATGCTTCAGGGCGAGCAGGCTCTCTTTCCATGCGGCCTGGCTCCAGCGTGTGGCATCCATCAGTGGTGCCGAGATGGGCTCCCACTGCGCAAGCATCGCCGTCAGTGCGCCGAGACGTCGCTGAGGATGATTGCCCGGACGTGTGGCGGCGAACTTCCAGCGCGGGAGCTGGGATGGGGAAAGCCAGCGGGCACATTCTTCGCGAAGCCGCCACCATTCCTGCCAGAGCTGGCGGAGATAACTTCGCGTCTCGGGCTGAGTGTCCTCAAACTTCACGCTTTCTAAAAAGCCGCTCAGTCCGAAGAGCAGCGCCTCCCGCGTGGTAGTGGGCAGTTTGCGCAGACGTTTCATCGGCAGGCGCTGGCTGAGCAGGAGAAAAGGTGGCTGGTTTTGCCGATACCCAAGCGCCTGGGCAAGTGCCTGATAGATCGTTTGTTCCCGTCCCTGTGCGGCGATGCTGCGATGCAGGCGGCGTGATTTTTTCTCCAACCGATGCTGTGCCGCCGACTCCAGCAGATCCTGCACGCGCGCCTCTTCCATCTCGCTCAGCGGAGTGGCACAGCGCCCGAGTCGCGCTGCCGCGAGGCCACGATTCGGACGCGCATCCACATCCATCATCCCGAGATTCAGCAGTACCTGCGGCACTTCTTTGTGCCCCAGCGTGCGGGTGAAAAAACGCTCCTCGGGTGTGTGCATGAAGAGATGCAGGACGACGCGCGCATAATCGGCATTGCCCCCGTGCCCGTGGCGCTCCCAGTCACGCGCATCGGGGTCCAGCTCGATCGCACCGCGCAGCGTCTGCCCCTCCACCTCGATCACGCAGTCGGTGAAGTCCGGCCCTGCACCCGAGTTCCAGATGCCAAAATCCACCACGCGCACGGCTTTCCTCTCCGTGCTGATGAACTCCCGCCCAAAAGCCCCCGCAAACCACAGGCTCTGGAGGTCCAGCTCGCCCATGGGCTCAGCCATGCCGGGGAGCTGTGTTGACGACTCCTCCACACCCGAAAACACAAAGTCACGGAAGCGCGAGTAACGATCAGCAAGCGGCAGGGCGGAAAGGCTCATGGGTAGTTTCTGATCTCGCCGTTCTCAGGCATGGGAGAAGCTGCAGACATGATGTGGAGAGTAAATGGGCGTGCTGACTTCGCAATCCTGGGTTGGAGTGTTCACTGAGGTCGGAAGCGACTTTTTTCACCTTGTCAGACAGATGCCGTGTTCATTACTCTTCGCCAATATGATTCCAACCACTACGCGCCTTCTGTTGGCTGCTTTGATTCTGCCTGCCATGTTCGTCCAGGCCCAGCAGGATGCTTTTCGTGTCTGGAAAAGCACGGATGGTCGGGAGGTGGAGGCATCCTTTCTTGGGCTCGAAGGTGCCAGTGTGAAAATCAAAGGGCGAAACGGAGCCGTCTTTTCAGTGCCTCTGGAACGGCTTTCTGCTGAAGACCAAGCCTGGGCAAAGGCGCAGACCGCCAGTTCAGCAACGCCAGGCGGCGTGCCCAATACCTCAGAATCTCCCACCGCAGAGACCACCTGGCCAAAGAGCATTTCCATCGCCGACAAGCCGGAGATCATTGTCGTGAAAGAGGACGAGAAGGAGAAGAAGTTCATCTATCGCTCCCCGCATTATGAGTTCGAATGCGACTCCAAGCTGGGGGCGAATGTGGTGCGTGAGTTCGGGCGCTTGTTTGAGGCCACCTATCTCCTGAACTGCAAGCTGCCTCTGGACATCAAACCCAGGCCAGAACCTCTGCGCGAGTTCTTCCTGGCGAAGCTCTACACGAACGAAGAGGACTACATGAAGTCGGGCGGTGTTCCCGGATCAGCCGGGGTGTATCAGCGCGGTCAAAAAGCTCTTTCGGTGCCGCTGAAAAGCCTGGGCGTGAAGATGGTCGGCAGCCGCGTGAGCCTGGACAAAGCGGATGACAAAGCCAACGCCACCCTCATCCACGAGATCACCCACCAGATGATGAATCATTGGCTCGCGAAGCTGCCCGTATGGTTCGTCGAAGGCAGTGCCGACTACACCGAGTTGCCTGAGTACTTCCCCACGGGAAGATTTGCCTGGACAGGCATTCGCAAGCGCCTCGCTGACTTCGCACGCCAGAAGAATCTGTATGAACCCGGATCCTTCAAGATGCTGGATCTCCAGGAACTCATGGAGATCAAAGGTGGAGCCTGGGCGGCAGCGCTGACCCTGAAAGTGAAGGCACCCAACGTGAACGGTGGAGAGGCGAATCAATCCAGTCAGAACTACGGCTCAGCAGCCCTGCTGACCTATTACTTCTACCATCACGACGACAAAGGCGACGCCGCGAATATCATCGCCTGGCTTCGTGAACTGGAGACCGCCGAGCGGGGTTTTGATGCCAAAGCTCTCATCGAAAAACATCTCATGCGAGGACGCAGCTACGCCCAACTCGCCGACGATGTGAAGAAGGGCCTGAACAAAGCCGGAGTGGACGTGGAATTCGATCCCCCGGGTAAGAATCCGGCGACATCGGACTCGAACTGAGGTGGCAGCCTGATGGCGTGCAGCCTTGACCCCGGCTCCGCTACTCGCCACGCTCGCCATCGAATGTCCAAACGTCTTTTCCTCCTCGATGGCATGGCGCTGCTTTACCGGGCGCACTTTGCTTTCATCAAGAATCCCATCCGCACCAGCGACGGGGTGAATACCTCCGCGCTCTACGGCTTCGCGAACACGCTGCTGGACATCATCGGCAATCAACAACCCACGCATCTCGCCGTGGTGCTGGACACCTCTGCACCGACGCCTCGTCATGAGATTTTCCCGGAGTATAAAGCGCAGCGCGAAGAGATGCCGGAGGACATCTCCACGGCCATCCCGCTGATTCATCGACTCTGCGCGGCGATGAATATCCCGCTGATCACGAAGGATGGCCTGGAGGCGGATGACATCATCGGCATCCTCGCGAAACGAGCTGAGAAGGAAGGCTACGAAGAGACTTTCATGGTCACGCCGGACAAAGACTTCGGTCAGCTCGTCTCCGACAAGATCAAGATCTACAAGCCCGGCCGTCAGGGTAACGATGTGGAGATCCTTGGCGTGAAGGAAATCTGCGAGCGCTGGGGCATCGAGCGGCCTGAGCAGGTGATCGACATCCTCGGGCTCATGGGAGACGCGGTGGATAACATTCCAGGCATCCCCGGCTTCGGCGAAAAGACCGCCACGAGCCTCATTCAGCAGTTTGGCAGCGTGGAAAACCTCATCGCCAATGTCGCGCAGCTCAAAGGTAAGCAGAAGGAGAAGGTAGAGCAGCATGCGGACAAGGCGCTGCTCTCGAAACAGCTCGCCACGATCTTCACCGACCTGCCCGTGGATGTCGTGCTGGACGATCTGGAGCAGAAAGGCCACGACACACCCGAGCTGAAAGCGCTCTTCACCGAGTTTGAGTTCAATGCGCTCGGTCGTCGTATCTTCGGTGATGAGTTCAAAGCCGGACGTGGCCGCATGTTGGCAAAGGAAGACAAGACCGCTCCTTCGAGCGATGACGATCTCTTTGGCGCAGCCCCTGCGGCACCACAGCTACGCACGATGGCCGACACCGAGCATCAGTACCATCTCGTGCGCACCGCCGAGGAACGAGCCAGCCTTATCTCTGAGCTGAGCAAGCTGGAGCGCTACTGCTTCGACCTCGAAACGACCGGGCTCGATCCACGCGACACCGAGATCGTGGGCATCGCCTTTTCGTGGAAGAAGGCGGAAGGTTACTTTGTCTTCTTCCCGCGGGATAAAGCCGAAGCCAGGGCCGTGCTGGAGGAGTTTCACGAAGTGCTGACATGCGATGGCATCGAGAAGATCGGGCACAACCTTAAGTTCGACCTCAGTGTGCTGCTCGCGCATGGCATCGAGGTCGCGGGGCCATATTTCGACACGATGCTCGCGCACTCGCTGATCGAGCCAGATCAGCGTCACGGGATGGATTACCTCTCGGAGACCTACTTGAGCTACACCCCCGTTCCGATTTCAGCGCTAATCAACACGGAGAAGGAAAAAGACCTCTTCAGCCCGCAAAGCATGGCCGATGTCGCCGTGGCTGATCCGCAGAAGATCGCCGACTATGCCGCTGAAGATGCCGATGTGACCTGGCAGCTCGCGGAGAAGCTGCGTCCGCTGCTGCCGCAGCATGGAGCCGAGCGCGTCTTTTATGAGATCGAGTGCCCGCTGCTGCCCGTGCTCACCCGCATGGAGCATCTAGGGGTGAAGATTGATGTCTCCGCGCTCTTTGAGTTCGGCATCCAGCTCGAAAAACGCGCGAACGAAATGCACAAGCGCATCCAGGAAGCTGCGGGCGGCCCCTTTAACCTGAACAGCCCGAAACAGCTCGGCGAGATCCTCTTTGAAAAGCTGCGCCTCATCGAGAAGCCGAAGAAAACCGCCACCGGCCAATACCAGACAAACGAGCAGGTGCTGCAATCGCTGATGGGCACGCACCCGATCATCGCGGACATCCTGGAGTATCGCGAGGTCACGAAGCTGAAGAACACCTATGTCGATGCACTGCCGGAGACGGTCTCGCGTGTCGATGGCCGAGTGCATACGACCTTCCACCAGCTCATGGCCGCGACGGGGCGCATGGCCTCGAGCAACCCGAACCTGCAAAACATCCCCATCCGATCCGACAGCGGCAAAGAGATCCGCAAAGCCTTCGTGTCTGGCGAGCCGGGCTGGTTGCTCATGAGTGCAGACTACAGCCAGGTGGAACTGCGCGTGATGGCGGCTCTGAGTGAAGATCCCGCGATGATCGAGGCCTTCCAGAATGGCCAGGACATTCACCAAGCCACCGCGGCGAAAGTTTATGGCGTGCCGCTGGATGGCGTGCTGCCAGAGATGCGCCGCACGGCGAAGATGGTGAACTTTGGCATCATTTACGGCATCAGCGCCTTTGGATTATCCCAAAGGCTGGGCATCCCGCGTGGAGAGGCGGCGACGATCATCGAGAACTACTTCAAGCAGTTCCCCGGCGTGTATCGCTACATGGAACAGATCGTGAAGGATGCGAAGAAGCACGGCTACGTCGAGACGATCACCGGCCGTCGTCGTGTCATCCGAGACATCGGCAGTGCCAACGCCACCATCCGTGGCGGAGCCGAGCGCATGGCCATGAATACGCCGATTCAGGGCACTGCAGCAGACATGATCAAGCTGGCGATGATCAACATCGCCCGTGAACTCCAGCGCACAGGTTTGCAAACGCGCATGCTGCTCCAGGTGCATGACGAATTGCTCTTTGAGGTGCCTGAAAATGAAGTGGAGCAGGCACGCACGCTCATCCTGAATGAAATGCGCAACGCTCTCACGCTGGGAGATGTGCCCGTCGAGGTGGAGGCAGGCACCGGCACGAACTGGCTTGAGGCTCATTGATTATGAACGCCATTTTGATTCAACCGGATGGACGTGCTGCGCTCGTGTATGGGGAGGTCACTGGAGATCTCACCACTATCGCCGTGCTGACTCAGGCGGCGATTTCCGCCTTGGATGCAGCATCAGGAGTGGTGAATACCGCCGTGCAGTGTCATCAGGATCATGCCTGCATCACCCTCCTCAGGCATGACGATGGTGCCTGGCTGCGCGTGGAGCATGAGCGCGGCTTGACTGTGGAGCAGGTCATCCAATGGGCGGAGTCGCTTCCGCCTCCACCTGCCGCAGTCTCCGCGGCTCCCTCGGTGCGTGCCACAAGTCTGGCCGATGCCATGAATGTACGACTTTGATCGTGAGGTTTCAGCCCTCGGCTTCCGAAGCGGTGAGGTCGCGGTGATAGAAGACCTTTATGTACTTCATGCCTTTCTTGTCATCGTAGCCGCGCTCCAGTATCGGGTCGCTTTCACCCGAGCCAGGTTTGACGTGGATCTCCACGCCGGTGTCCAGCTTCAGCACGGCGCTGATGCGTTTCTTGGCCTTGGTCACATCCTTTTTCGAGATCTCAAAGCTCGTCTCCAACGGCTGGCCCTGATCCACTTCGGCACGGGCGCGATGTTCGTTAAACTTTTCGACAGCTTCTGGGGTCTTCAGCACGGCCTGCTCGAAGTCCTGAAGCTCGAAACGCTCGCGATCCTCGAAGTAATCCAGCGCGTCACGAGCAGCCTGTGCGGTTTCCCAAGGCGGAGACTCTTCGTCAGACGGGCGATTCTCTTCGAGGAATGACACCGCCATCTTCGCATACGCATTCGTCAGGAAGGCCGAGTCAGGCACAGCTTCGACACCGAGGAAGTCACGCGACCAGAAGCGAGCATCCGAGCCTGCGCGGTCAAAGGTGAGCACGTAGTAGCCCTTGTTTGGCCAGTGATCGACGATCAGGCAGCCTTTGTCGATCTTCTCAGGATGAATGCCTTCGATCGTCGTGATCTCCAAGTCGCCATCGCGCGCCGTGATGGTCAGGAAGGGGGTGACGCTTTCCGACTTCAGAATGCAGATGCCCTGCACCAGCTCGCCATCGATGTGAATTTCCTTGATGTGGACAATGCAGAGGTCGCCCGACTTGATGTTCGGATGATTTGATTTCGCGTAGAGCCGCTGGGCGATCTCCGATCCGCGCTGAAGCAGCCCCGAT
>JBILPY010000570.1:0-3432 GCA_044373575.1 Prosthecobacter sp.
TGCCGGTGATCATGCTCACCACGACGAACGACCCTCACGAGACCGAGCGCTGCCATCTGCTGGGCTGCAACAGCTACATCGTCAAACCGGTGGACTACGACAAATTCGCCGACGTCATCAAGAAGCTCGGCATGTTTGTGCCCCTCGTACAAGTGCCTGAGATCAAGGTCATGCCCTGATCCCGTCATGTCCACCAGACAGCCACCGGTCACGATTTTTGTTGTGGACGATGATCCGGGACTGACGCACTCTGGCTGAGCCCGAACTCCGCAGAGAAGGCTATCACACGGCCGCCGCCGGTTCCGGCGCGCGTTGCCACAACTCGATAAGGAACAACGCATCGCCGCTGCCGAAGAAGACCGCCAGCGGCTCGAGCAGGAAATCCTCCAGAACAGCGAGCGTGAGCAGCAGCGCATCGGCCGGGATCTGCATGATGATCTGGGACAGCAGTTCGCCGGTCTGAGCATCATGGCCACCATGCTGACCCGTGGCCTTGCCAGCCGTGCCGCGCCCGAGGCGCCCGCCGACGCCAAGATTTCCGACCTTTAGAAAAACGGTCACCATGACCCGCAGCCTGGCCAGTGGGCTCCACCCCGTGGCGGCAGAGCCAGATGGATTGGTGGGCGGTTCAGGTGTCTGACAACTCGGTTGCCACCCATCTCTAACGCATCGCTCAGGAGGCCATCGGCAACGCCATCAAGCACGGACACGTGCGGCAGGGCATGAGCCTGCGCATCATGCATTATCGTGCTGGCATGATCGGTGTCTGCCTCAGCATCGAGAAGCAGCTGAGCGGAGGCCCCCGCATGACCTGCATCCTGCCCAACGCACAAGAGAGGACAATCACTTCGCAAGCCATGTAGTGCGCCGCTGTGGTGGTCGTGGTAGGAAATCAGCATGAGCACCACCGACAATCCGGTGCCGACAGGCTCGCGGAATCCCAAGCGCCACACTTCCGCCTGGAAGGCGGTTGTCCTCAAGTATCAGCAGCCCTCGCTGCCTCGGGCCGTCTGGCAGTTGGTGAACACCCTCGGGCCGTATGCGTGCCTGTGGTATCTGATGTACCTCAGCCTCTCGTACTCCTACTGGCTCACGTTCGCGCTGGCGGCGCTGGCGGGTTTGTTTCTCATCCGCATCTTCATCATCTTCCATGACTGCGGGCATGGTTCGTTCTTCAACTCACGGCTGGCGAATGACGTGGTGGGGTTCATCACCGGCGTGCTGACGCTTACGCCCTATTACCACTGGCGCTGGGAGCATTCCATCCACCATGCCACGGCGGGCGCGCTGGACCGGCGGGGCACGGGCGATGTGTGGACGATGACAGTGGAGGAATACCTGAAGGCCTCGCGTTGGAAGCGATTCGCCTACCGTCTGGCGCGCAACCCCTTCGTGCTCTTTGGCATCGCCCCCCTTTACCTGTTCGTGATTTCACAACGCTTTTCCTCCTCTAATGCCAACCCGCGCGAACGCTGGTCGGTGCGCTGGATGAATCTGGCGATCCTCGGTGTCGCGGTGCTGCTCAGTTGGGCGTTTGGCGTCACTGCCTATGTGCTGATCCATCTGACCATCGAGATGGTGGGCGGTGGCGTCGGGATTTGGATGTTCTATGTGCAGCACCAGTTTGAGGACGTGTATTGGGAGCGCGATGAAAACTGGGATTACACGGCTGCAGCGCTTCAGGGCAGTTCCTTCTACAAGCTGCCCAAGGTGCTGCAATGGTTCTCCGGCAACATCGGGTTTCATCATATCCACCACCTCAGCCCGCGCATTCCCAACTACAACTTGGAGCGCTGCCACAAGGCGGACCCGCTGTTTCAGGAGGTCAAGCCGATCACCTTCTTCTCCAGTTTGAGGTCACTTCCACTGCGCCTTTGGGATGAAAAGCTCGGTCGGCTGGTCAGCTATCGCCACATGCGTAAGGTGCAGAAAGAGCAAGCGGCGACGGCACCTGACGACAAGCGTTCCTGAGGGTGCTCTATAAAAGAATACTCGCAGACTGTCTCAGCCGATTACTGAGAAGTGAAGAGTGCCTTTCGTGTTGTGGGACCGGTGGGCGAGGTTAGCTTAACTTTGTGAGTCAGAGTATAAAAAGTGAATCAACACAGCATGATCGGATGCAGTTAATTGGCTTTTGCCAAAGTTCCAGTTTTCCGTAGCGATGCAGACCATGAAGAAAAGCGCCCCCCCCGCCGAGCGATCCAAGTCGGCACCCGCCAGCAAAGCGCGGCCTGAAAAGGCACCCTCCTTTCCCATCATCGGCATTGGTGCCTCGGCGGGTGGGCTGGAGGCGGTGACGCAACTGCTCAAGCATCTGCCGCAGGAGACGGGCATGGGTTTTGTGCTGGTGCAGCATCTGGACCCGAAGCATGAGAGCGCGCTCACCGCACTGCTGTCACGGGCGACCATGATGACCGTCAGTGAAGCACGGGCGGGAGTGCTGGTGAAGCCGGATCATGTGTATGTGATTCCGCCAAACAAAAAGATGGGCATCGAGCAAGGCACGCTCACGCTGCTGCCACGCGGCAACGGTAGCGAAGTCCACGCGCCGGTGGATTACTTCTTCCGCGCACTCGCCGCCGATCAAGGCGGGCGGGCCATCGGCATCGTGCTTTCGGGCACGGGCTCGGACGGCACGCAGGGGATGGAGGAGATCAAAGCCGCGGGCGGCATCACCTTGGTGCAGAGCGAGGACTCGGCCAAGTATGCCGGCATGCCATCCAGCGCAGGCGCGAGCGGTTGTGCGGACTACATCCTGCCGCCGGACGAGATTGCCGCCGAACTGGTCAGGATCGGCCATCATCCACATCTGCTCCCGGAGCCGAGGGTGGAGAAAGACAGCCTGTTGCCCATCGAAGGTGACGATTTTAAGCAAATCTGCACCCTGCTGCGCACGCATAGCGGCGTGGACTTCTCCCACTACAAGCCCGCCACGCTGCGGCGGCGTATCAGCCGCCGGATGGTGCTGCAGAAGCTCGACACGCTAAAGGAATACGCGATCTTCCTGCGCAGCAATCCCGCAGAGGTGGAGGCGCTGTTTCAGGACATCCTGATCTGTGTCACCGGCTTCTTCCGCGATGCGAAGATGTTCGACCTGCTGAAGAAGAAGATCTTCCCAAAGCTCCTCAAGAGCCGTCAGGACGACGCACCCATCCGGCTCTGGGTGGCGGGCTGCTCCACGGGCGAGGAGGCTTACTCGCTGGTCATTGCACTGGTGGAGTTTTTGGAGAAGGCGGGCGTGCGCTGCCCGGTTCAGTTGTTTGGAACGGACATCAACGAAAGCGTCATCAGCCGCGCCCGCAGCGGGATGTATCCTGAGTGCATCAAGGACGAGGTCTCCCCCGAACGGTTGCGGAAGTTCTTCACCAAATCCGACGGCGGTTACCGCATCAACAAGGCCATACGCGACCAGTGCATGTTTGCGCGGCAGAA
>JBILPY010000569.1:0-3432 GCA_044373575.1 Prosthecobacter sp.
CGAAATGACCCCCGCGCACAACGGGGATGCGTAGGTCGGGGAAGTCGGGATGGGCGGGCCAGGATTCTCCTCGAAATTCGCTGGCGGTCCATTCGCTGACGTTCCCGGCCATGTCGTGGATTCCATACGGGCTGACATCCTCGCAGGCGCGGTCGCCGGGAGCGAAGAGGTTGTAGCCATCGGTCTTGCCGCCTTTCTTGCCGTTGGCGTCGTAATCGTCGCCGAGGTTGGCCTTCTCCTTGGCGTGCTTTTCTCCCCAGGGGAAAAGCAAACCCTTCTCCCCACGTGCGGCCTTCTCCCATTCTTCTTCGGTGGGGAGTCTCAGGCCGCTCCATTTGGCAAAGGCATACGCGTCCCACCAATCGACCTGCGTGACGGGTGTGTTCAGGCTGATGGGCTGGCCGTTGAAAGTGGCTCCGGCTTTTGCGGCGGCGTAGGTGTCGCTCCACTTCGGCGGGATGTGCGTGGTCTTCGTCTTTGGCTGCTCGGGGTGGTCGAAGCTCGCCGCAGAAGTTTTTTTCAAGGCGGCAAGGAAGTCGGCATACTGGCCGAGGGTGACCTCGTGACGGCTGATCCAAAAGGCTGGCAGGCTGCGACGCTCGTTCTTTTGATATTTGAAGGGCCCGGCTGGGATCTCGACCATGTCTGGAGCGCGCAGCAGAGTGGCGGCGACGACGGTGGGCGTGGCGGTGCCTGCGAGATTGCCGAGCGCGAAGACGATGCCTATGGAGGCGAGCGCGGAGGCCCACAGCCACCATGGCGTGGCGGCACCGCCGGGCTTGCCACCACCTTCCTCAGCCTCGATGCGGCGCATGATAGAACGCTCGCGCATGGCGTCGCGCACGTCGTCGAGCGAATCCATGAGGCCTTTCCAATCCCGGTCTTCTTCGCTGAGTTTGGCGATGAGCCCACGGGCTTTGCCATCGGTGGTGAGTGGTTCGACGAGGGCGATCAGTGCGGCGACTTCTTCCTTCGGATCACGCGAGCGGCTGTCCGCAGGGCGGAAAATGTTCACGATGCTGGCCTGCCCTTGCGGGTCGATGAAAATATCGCGTTCCTCAAGCCGACGATGGTAGCAACCACGTTCGATGGCGTGGTCCATGGCCTCGGCGACACCGTAGAGGAGTTCGGCGACTTTGCGTTCGGAGAGTGTTTCGCCCGCAAGGGTGAATTCTTCGAGATTGCGGCCGCGTGGCAGCTCGCGGGTGTAAAAGACGAGCCCATTCACGGCGCCCGCTTCATAGAGCGGCGCGATGCGGGGATGAGTGATGGATGCCTTCAGGCGCTCGCGGGCTTTGAAGCGGTCCACGACCTCGGCTCTATGCAGCAGCTCGGGCCGGAGGAGCACGAGTGCCACAGGCCGCTGCACGCTGACCTGGATGGCGCGGTAGGTCTCGGATTCGTTTTCATACGAGAGCCGCTCCAAAATCTGATATTGGCCGAGCATGGTGCCGGATTGCAGCGAGGGTGGGGGGGATTTTTCCGCCACCACAAGCATCTGAGTGGGGGGATCAATCTTCAGAGCTGTCTGGGCTTTGGCGATGAGTTTCTCCAGCGAGTAGGGCGTGTCGGCGAGTACAGGCCAGCCGCTGATTTTGGCCTCGTAACCAGTGAGGTCATAGCGCGTGGTGAAAAGCACATGGGCATTCGGGAAGATGGCCAGTGCGGCGTCGCGCAGGGCAAAGCCGCTGTTCTCCGCATCCATGATCGCCTCGGTGATGAGGAGGTCGAGAAACTTGGCCTTCGCAAGCCAGGCACGGCCTTCGGCGACGGTGGCGACGGAGGTCACCTGCCATCCAGTTTGTTGAGAGAGCGCAGCGGCTCGCTCGCCGCGTGTTGCGGCATTCACATCAAGAAATAGAATCGTCATCAGGGCGGTCGGGGACGGGCCGTCAGTTCGACACAGGAGGCAGCAAAGGGTTCACTCCTACGCCGGGCACGGTCTGTGGCGTGGGTGAACCAAAGTCCATGAGGTCGCGCGGCTCGGCGGCGATGTCCTGGAGCTTGTGCTGATAATATAACCGCACGACGTAGCCATGGTAAGCACGGCGTCCGTGGGCGGCGATCTCTCCCGGTGTGAGTGCCGGCAGGAAATAGGTGACATTGAGCGGCTCCTCACCGATGCCGCTCCAGTCCACCGGGGGGGCACCCCAGGCGGACAAGGGTTCATCCGCGATGGTCTGGGCGACTTTCTCGCCGTTCACGCGGTCAAAAAAATACACGTCGATATCGACCTGGGAGGGATCGATGGCGGCGTTACCATTGCGCAAGATGGGGATGCGCAGGGCGACCTTTTCGCCATTCACGGCGGAGGGATCGCGGCTGGCTGCACAGGCTCCGAGGGAGAGGATCTTGGGGCCGAAGTCGCCCGAGAAAGCCGGGACAGTGAGGCCGGGTGTGCTGCCGTCGATGTTGAGCTTCCGTTTCGCGAGATCGCCGTAGCCACCGGAACGTTGTGCATCCATGGCAGCGAGCTGTTTCCAAAGTGAGGTCGCCTTGTCCGGGAGACTCATCTGCTCGTAGCACTGGGCGGTCTCAGCGATGACTTCCGGGGAGGCCGGGAACTGCAAATCAGCACGCTTGAGTACTTCGAGCGCGCCTTGCATATCGCCGAGCGAACGGACCTGCTTCGCGAGATCCACCATCTCTACGAGCGTCATATCTGCGGCGGGGTCGCCTGACTTGGCAGGCGGGGTTTGGAGAGTTGGCGGTGCCTTCGGTGGTGGGTCTGATGGGGCCGATGAAACGGGTGCTGTAGTGACAGTGGGCGCGGCGGTGACCGCAGGTGTCATTTGCAGACTACCGACGGGTGGCGGGCCGAAACCTGATGCCACGGGCACCTGTGGCGGCGCAGATACCGCCGGAGCGGAGAGCTGGCCGACCGGTGGCGGACTGATGCTCACCGGGGGGGCCGTGAGAACGAATGAAGGCATGACAGGCACCTCAGCAGGTTTCGTGCTCGCATGGGTGTTTGTGGTCTGGGGTGTTTTCCCCATGCTTCCAGTTTGCTGCTGCGTCAGGGCACGCACCATGAGTCCCGTGTCCGCTGCCATGAGTGTACAGAGGATTCCCAGGGCCACTGCATTCGCACGGCCCTGGCTAACTTGCTGGATGGGTGGGGGGGAGGAAGCCATGCCGTTTGCCGCAGGAAAATCGTATGGTACGGTCCACCCCCAGCAGTGTCAATGACCCAGACTTCTTCCGCCGAAACAACCAGCCTCCCTCTTGCTGGTGGCGAGTCGTGGAAGTCGTTGACCCTCAACGCTTCACCGTCCGAAGTGGCCTCCGTCCTGGCCCATGAGCCTGGTTTTATCTGGCTGGATAGCGCCGTCCCCGCATCCGGTGGTGTCTCCATGCTTACGACACGCCCGACCCAGATTGTCAGAGGGAGCATCGACCGCGATTGGGCGGGTGGAGGCTCTTTTGAGCCAG